>JAOZSG010000198.1 GCA_029939785.1 Fidelibacterota bacterium
ATAAATACAAAGGCATTATTATTTCCAAATTCCAGTTTTAGTTTGTTAATTAAATATTCCACAATAGTCTCCAAGTCGGTTATTCATAAAATGAATTTAGTGTTTAACCCGGTTATTGTCAAACTATACTTGTATAATTATCGAGTTTTAAAAAAACTAATTGTATATTCTGATATTGGAATTTTAATTTTAGGCTTTAGGCTGTAGGCTGTAGGCTTTAGGCTTTAGGCTTTAGGCTTTAGGCTTTAGGCTTTTCAAAACAATCTTTTTTTCAAAAACCATTAACATAAAAAAATGAAGAGAACATGACAACTATTACTAATTATATGTATCTTATTTTATATATGTAGTAAAATTATTATGGTGTTAATCTATAATTATTCCATTTAATAACACAATTTGAATAAAAAATATTAAGGAGAATTCAACTCATGTCTAAGAAAAAGATCATAGTCGGCTCAATAATTTCGTTAGTAGTAATTTCTATCATAGGTATGACTATTGTAAAAAAGAACAAACCTCAAATTATTGAAATACAGACTACAAAAGTTGAAAAACAAAAAATTGTCGAGACTGTAACAGCAACAGGAAGAATTCAACCAAAAACCCAGGTTAAAATTAGTGCAGATGTTGCAGCCAAAATTATTAGTATGGATGTAAAAGAAGGTGATTTAGTAAAGAAAGGCGATTTTTTAGTTCAACTGGATCGTGAACGTTATTTGGCATCTGTTGAAAGTGCAGAAGCAAATACAAGATCAGCAGAAGCAAATGCACAAGTGTATAATGAAAATATGAAAAAGACTAATAAAGATTATGCAAGAACAAAATCATTATTTGATAAGCAACTTGAATCAGAAGTTACTCTTGATCAAATGTATGCAATTGCACAAGTAGAAAAAGCCAGATACAAATCTGCACTTGAACAGGTAGAACAGGCTAAAGCTTCATTGAAACAGGCAAACGATGCATTGTCAAAAACTACTATTTATGCTCCAATGTCAGGAACAATAAGTGCTTTGAATAAGGAAATTGGTGAAATTGCACTTGGTTCACAATTTCAGGAAGATGTAATCATGATTATTTCCGATCTATCAATTATGGAAGCAGTAGTAGATGTAGATGAAAATGATATTGTATCTTGTGTGTTGGGTGATAGTGCAATAATTGAAGTAGATGCATTACCAGAAAAAATCTATAAAGGTATTATTACAGAAATTGCAAATAGTGCAACAGTATCAGGACAGGGAAGTGCAAATCAGAAAACAGAATTTGAAGTAAAAATCAATATTTTAATTCCAGGAGTTGAATTAAGACCCGGAATGACAGCCAGTAGTGATATAATTACTGAAGTTTGTAAAAATACTATTGGTGTGCCAATTCAGAGTGTTTCTTTAAAGACCTTAGAACAATTGGAACCTAAACAGTCTAAATCAAAAAAAGACAAAAGTGCTTCAGATATCAAGTTACCTGAATATAAATTGGATAAAGAAGGTTTTGTACAGATAGTATTTGTAGTAAACGACAATAAAGTAATTGCAAAAGAAGTAAAAACCGGAATCCAGGGTGAAAATAACATACAGATTTTAGAAGGGATTTCCGAAAATGAAGAAGTTGTAACAGGAAATTTTCGAGCAATTAGTGAAACTTTAAGAAATCTAACAGAAGTTGTAATTAATAATGAGAAAAAATAAATCAAGGCTTAATTATGAGATCCATTCAAGATAAAATAGAAGCCTTTCGAATTGCTTTTTATGCATTAAAGGCAAATAAAAGCAGAGCAGTTCTTACTACTTTGGGAATAATAATCGGAATAGTTGCTGTTACTACAACTATGACAGCTGCAAATGGTCTAGGTAATAGTTTTAAGGAAAGTGCTGCTGCACTTGGTACAGATGTATATTATGTATCAAAAATGCCATGGATTATTCAAGGCAATTTTTTTGAATTCCGAAACCGGGAAAATATTACCTATGAAGAGGGAGTTAAATTAATACGTGAATTATCTGATGCAAAGGCAGTAATTCCTTCAACGAACCAAAACTATGATATTAAATATAAATCTGAAATCATGTCTGCTGTACCAATCATTGGTACGACCGAACAACAAGTACAAATAATTGATGCTTTTCCAGAATTTGGACGATTTCTTACATCACCTGACATTCAATATAAAAAAAATGTTTGTGTAATTGGATATGAGATAAAAAAAGAAATGTTCAAAAATGTTGACCCAATAAACAAAGACATAAAAATTGGACGTTATAAATATAGAATAATTGGTGTAATGGAAAAACGTGGAAGTGCAGGATTTTTTGGTGGCCCGAATTTTGACCGACAAATCTTTATACCAATTACTACATTTATGAAAGTTTACGGAAGCCTGAACAGACAATTTAATATTGCAGTAAAATCTCCATCTCAGGATGAAATGAAAAATTTTCAATACGAAATTATTGGAAAAATGCGTAAAATCAGAAAACTTAAACCAAGTGAAAAAGATAATTTCTCAATAAACTCAATGGATTCACTTATGAGTGCATATAATAGTATTATGGGCGTAATTGTTCTCATTGGTTTACTTATTACCAGTATATCACTATTTGTTGGAGCAATTGGTGTAATGAATATTATGTTTGTATCTGTTACAGAGAGAACACGGGAAATTGGAATTCGTAAAGCAGTAGGTGCAAAAAGCAAAACTATCATGACACAATTTTTATTTGAATCATCATCCATTTGTTTAATTGGTGGATCGATTGGTTTGGTTTTTTCTTTTGGGATAGCAAAATTGATAGATATGTTATTAATGCCTGCAACAGTTTCTTTGCCGGTCGTTATGACCAGTATTTTAGTATCAATACTTGTTGGTGTGTTTTCAGGTCTGATGCCAGCTATAAAAGCATCACGGTTAAATCCAATTGATGCATTACATTATGAATAAATGAAAGAACTATTAACCACGAATGAACACTAATAAACACGAATAAAATTGAATTATTAAATATTAGTGGAAACATGTCCGGTCGAAGATCCTGTCGAAGATCAGGCGAATGACTGACAACCGACGGATTTGTGTTTATTAGTGGCAAAAATAATTTTAGGATAAATTATGAAACTTATTGACGCTTTTAAAATGGCAATCACAGCAATTAAAATGAATAAACTTCGTTCAGCTTTGACATTAGTAGGAATTATTGCCGGAGTTGCATCTATTGTTGCTGTTATGACAGGAGTTTCTGTTATACAAACTTCTGTAGAGAAAGAGATGAGCATTCTTGGTAATACTACATTTCAAATACAAAAATGGGCTAATGGTCCTACCAGCCAGGAAGAAAGAATAAAAATTGCTAAACGTCGTCCATTAACAGTAGCAAATGCTGATGCCATACGTGATAGAGTAAAATCAGTTAATTTGGTTGGTGCAGAACTCTGGGGATATCAAAGGGTAATTCAATATAAAAATAAAAAAACAGAACCAAATATTCAAATGTGTGGAGGAACCCCTGAATATCCGGCGAACAATACACATCTTGTTGAATTTGGACGTAATATTTCAAATGAGGATGTAAAACTCGGACGGAATGTCGTGGTTCTTGGCTTTGGTGTTGCCAAAGAAGTATTTCCCTGGACTGACCCAATAAATAGAATTATTAAAATTGATGGAAGAAAATTTAAAGTTATTGGTGTTTTTGGTGAAAAAAAATCAACATTTGGAGGTGGTTTTGATAAT
The DNA here is from genome assembly GCA_029939785.1 of Fidelibacterota bacterium. Taxonomy (GTDB): domain Bacteria; phylum Fidelibacterota; class UBA2242; order UBA2242; family JAFGTP01; genus JAOZSG01. The sequence goes on from JAOZSG010000198.1 coordinate 3,731, forward strand.
TACACATTAATTCCAATTACATTATATAAAAGGATATATGGAAAATATCGAGGTGATGGTAGGTTAAATTCTGTTAATATTACAATCAATGCAAAATCTCCTGAACTTCTTGAAGAAGCAATTGCAGAAACACGCAGAGTGATGCGTCATGAACGTGGACTAAAAATTAATGAAGAGGATGATTTCACTCTATATACAAATCAGAGTAATATAGATACTTTTAACAAAACTACTGCCGGAGTTAAAGCCGGAGCTTATGTAATAGGAATTATTGCACTAATCGTTGCCGGAATTGGCATTATGAATATTATGTTGGTATCTGTCACAGAGAGAACTAAAGAAATTGGTCTTCGAAAATCACTCGGAGCAAAACGCAGGAATATCCTTTCTCAATTTTTGATGGAAGCAATTCTTCTTACTAATATTGGTGGCTTTTTTGGAGTAATGATTGGTTTTGGACTTGGAAATATTCTTAGTATGGTTACAGCATTTGAAGCAAGTGTTCCTTTAGAATGGGTTTTGGGTGGACTTATCTTCTGTACTATTGTCGGAGTCTCTTTTGGTTTATGGCCTGCTATGATAGCCTCTAAACTTGATCCAATCGAATCATTAAGATTTGAGTAAATATCACTCAGATTGTTGATTCAGATTTAATAAATCACATTATTTATGATTTTGTTTATTTAACCGCGAATTACGCTAATAAACGCGAATTGTAAATTATAACTATGTTTTAATTAGACTGGTTATGGTTAAAAAATAAATACATGGATTTATCAACAGAATCACTATATTTCATATATTAACAAGAAGGTGAGTTATGAAAAAATCAATTCAATTGTTATTATTTATGGTTTTATTTCTATCAAATTGCATAGAATATCAGGAAGAAATGTGGTTTGAAAGAGATGGTTCAGGAAAATTGACAATGAAAATCAGTTTGAATGAGTATCTGTCCTCGCTTGATGAAGGATCTTCTGATAATGATTTCAATGAAGATGAAATGGTTAAAGATCTTAATTCACACATGGGAATTAAAGTAACTTCAAGTAAATCCTATTATCATAATGAAAAGAAATGGATTGAAATAAATTTGAAATTTGACTCTTTTGATAATCTTTCAAAAATCAATGAAGATGAAACAGAATTAAATTTTATGGGAAAAATCAAACTAACGTATGATAATAAAGGTAATCTGAATTTTTCCAGAGAAATATTTATAGACAATATTGATACTGATGATGATGAAAATGATGCAACAATGATCAAAGCAATGTTATCGAAATATAAATGGGAATATATTGTTCATTTCCCATCAAAAATATTGGTTGCCAATGCTGCTGAAGAAAATATTGATGAATCAAAAAAAACAGTTAAATGGACATTTCCTCTGATGGTTCTTGCAAAAAAATCTCAAACAATGGAAGCAACTTTTGTCAATCCAAATGCACTCGGAAATAATAAATATTTTGTGTCATTTTTTGTCGTCTTTATCTTTCTGGTAGTATATGGTCTTATGAAGCGAAAAAAAATATAATAAAAGGCCATATTGATTGGCAGTAAATTTTTTTTTACGGTTTTTAAAAATTCCGCACAATATTAATTCTATATCTGAAACTATATCGGCTCATACGGAAATATGAAAAACTTGTATTCATACGAAATTTCCATGGTAGTATCATAAAAGCAGATATGGTGGATTCTGTTTTATCACCGAATCCAAGATTAGCAGAAATATTTCCTTTTTGATTAAATTTCTTAGTGGCTCCAATTGTCATATAATTTCTGACCGTTTTTCCGTAATCATTTTTATTCATATCAGCATTAATGGAATAACCATTATCCATACTACCAACATATCGGGCTCTGAAATTAATGGTTTTAAATTCATCATTATTGTATTCAGAAATGCTTGATCCATATGTCATTGACATTCTATGATTTAATTCTCCTGTCTTAAATTTAAATTCAGGAGTAATACTAAAAGCATTTTTATCATAAGTATAAGATTGCAAACTATCTTTTTTCTCACGTGATAAAGTAGAAAACCGTCCGTTTATGCTAAAATATTGGAAAGGTCTGATTCTTGTCGAAACAGAATAATTATCCATTACAGTTTGGTTGGTCAGTTCAGAATTCAGATTGTTTTTTTGTGTCAAATAAATTACGGATGAATAAAATTTACCTTTAAATAGATTTATATTTGCCCGGTAAAGGTCTTTTTGAATATCATTCTTCAGGTATGGTGTACCCAAAGTTTGGAAACCCGGTCCTATAAAATCTTTTTGATATACAAATTGGAAAAATTTTACAGGAATATAAATATTATAATTATAAGCATAATCCACTCTACTGCTCAATCTTGGTGAAAGACCTATATCACCTAACTCAAATCCTTTATAGGATAAAGCACTATCAAGTTTTTCTGCTGTCTTATCTCTTGTGTGAAAACTATATCCGGCTTCTCCTTGAATTTTGATTTTTCCTGGCAGTTTTATTTTTGTACTTATTCCCGCAGTCAAACTTTCCTGGGGCACAAATATAGAATCAATTTTGGAAGATAAATCATTTAATCTGGAAAATTTTGTGATTAATTCAAATTTTTTAGACTTCATACCTAATTGCATTCCATAAGCTTCTCTTCGATATTCTCCATCTTTATCTGCTCCACCTACTCTTACTCTTCCTCCAGTCATACCAAAAATAAAATTCTTTGGATTCATCAAAAAACTTATGCCTCTGACTTTTGAACCTGACATCACAAATTTTGAGTACCTTGGATAATGATCTCCAATATCCATTCGCAAAAAACCAATAGTTGGAGAGATGCTTAATTGCTTAATAAATTCAGGAGAAAATCTCTTTTCAGATGTTGATAATTCTCCATTCAGGTTTAAACCTATCAATCCGGCAGT
>JAOZSG010000199.1 GCA_029939785.1 Fidelibacterota bacterium
ACCAAGGATTAAAAGACTAAAAGAGTATTACTCAAATGAAATTTTAAAATTTCATACAGACTCATATTTTATTAATGTTATATCAGTATTACCTCCGGAACAGGTTGAATTAAAAGATATTAAGCCTCCGTTTCCTATTAGAAAATTAATTCCATGGGATATACTTTTATTTATTTTATTTTTTATTTCTATTATTATAATATGGTATTTTTATAATAAAAAATGGAAAAGAATGCATCCTAATATTATTTATGATGAACAATATCTGGATCCTCCACATATTGTTGCAATAAGGAAATTAAAAATATTATATAATAAAAAATTTACAAATGAAATAGAAAAAATTGAATATTTTGTTGGCGTGTCTCATATATTTAGAGAATATTTAGAGAGACAATTTTTTATTCGTGCCCTTGAAATGTCAACAACAGATATTATAAAAAGTTTGAATTCAATTAAAAGAAAAAATTTGGATATATCTAAAATAAATAATTTATTAAGTCAGTTGGATATTGTCAAATTTGCAAATCAAATTCCAAATTCTGAAGATAAAGAAAAGGTTTATGAAAATACAATTACACTGATAAATGATACAAAAATAGACCATTTTTTAAGCCAAAGATCAGGTTTAACTGAAATCAAAGAAAATATACAATAATTCCTTTTTATTTAGCGAGTCATTTTTTTTGTGATTTCGGCTGCTTTTTCATTCGAAAGAGCTTTTAGAAGGTTCGGCTGTTTACGAGAACTCATATTATTATATAGAGCAATTATAGTTTTTGTATCTAACTTTGCAAAAATTGGTTTCATATCTTTGGGTTTCATTTGTTCGTAGGTCTTTGCTAAACTTTTAATATTAATACTATTAGCACTTAATTCATTGACACTTTTATTTAATTTGGATATTGTAATTGAATCTGCATTGATTTGTGCTGCCTGAACTTTTGTTATGTTTTTTAAACTATCAATATTAAAAACATTATTATATAAAACACTATCTTTATTATTAATGGCATTCATTAAACTGTCAATTAAATTATTTTTAGAAATTAGTAAAAGTGCTGCAACTGAGTTGGTTTCCTGAATTGGAATGCCTTCTTCAATTACCTCTTCTGAAGCATCTTTTTCAAGATATGATAATACAAAAAATGCTCCTCCGACTAAAAGTCCAAAAAACACAATTCCAATAACTGCAAATATTATAATTTTTTTCATACAATGTTACCCATAGGTTTGTTTTTATATGTATTCTGAATTCCTATTTCATTGATTTTTTTTTCTTCCACCATTTTAGTTTCTTTACTATGTGTTGAGAAATGTTTTTCCTTTAAATTTTGTAGAACTTTTCTATCCTTTGTAACATTCTCCAATTCTTTTCTTGATTGTTCTACTTGTCGGAAAGATTTGTTTACTTCAATATTCTGGTTTTGAATCTCATTACTCATTTGACCAATATAATCAGATAGTATTTTTCTATCATTCAATTTGAGATTCTTTTTATCTGAATTACTATTTAAAAAAATATTTTTTTGATTCTCAAGGTTACTTAATTGTGTTTTATTTTGTTCTAATTTATGGATATTATGTTTTAGTTGAATTACCTGATTGTCTTCAATCTCTTTTCTGTATCTCAATACTTTTTCTAAAGAAAACTTAAATTTTTTTGGCATAACAACTCATTTTTTAGACTAACGTTTTAATTTTGGATATTGTTTCTTCATAGGAGAAGGATTCGTTTATGTTTTGCTTTAAGAATGTATTAATTTTCTCATTTACTGCAATTGCTTTGTCAAGTTTTGGGCTACTACCGTTTTTATATGCTCCAATATTTATTAAGTCTTCAGAGTCACGATAGATTGCAAGAGTTTCTAATATTTGATTTGTAATTTCTTTTTGTTCATCCGATGTAACTTCATTACGTAATCTGCTTACACTTTCTAAAACATCAATAGCGGGATAATGTCCTTTTGTTGCAAGTTTTCTAGATAATACAATATGACCATCTAATATAGATCTGGTAGTATCACTTATAGGCTCATCAAGATCATCAGCTTCTACAAAAACGGTGTAAAGTCCTGTGATTGTTCCTTTTTCTGATGTACCGGTTCTTTCCAATAGTCTTGGAAGTAATGCAAAAACTGAGGGTGGGTATCCTTTTGTTGCCGGAGGTTCTCCGGCAGCCAGACCAATTTCTCGCTGTGCCATTGCTACTCTTGTGACAGAATCCATAAGAAGCATTACGTTATTGCCCTGATCTCGAAAATACTCTGCAATCGCTGTGGTTATTAGTGAAGCTTTAACTCTTACCATTGCTGCCTGATCAGATGTCGCAACAATTACTACAGATCGTTTTAAACCTTCTTCACCAAGATCACGTTCAATGAATTCTCTTACTTCACGTCCACGTTCTCCAATTAAACCAATGACATTTATTTCTGCATTTGAGTATTTTGCTATCATTCCCAGTAATACACTTTTTCCAACACCACTTCCGGAAAAAATACCAACTCTTTGTCCTTTACCAAGAGTAATAAGAGAATCTATTGCTTTTATACCAGTAGTTAAATTTTGATCGATACGTTTTCGGAACATTGGACTCGGAGGGCTATTATATACAGGTTGTTTAATATTTGTTCTTATTGGACCTTTTCCATCAATGGGATTACCCAAACCATCAATTACTCTGCCAAGCAATGCCGGACCTGCAATTGTTGTTAGTGGTTTTGGACTTTTGCTAACTTTACTCCCCGGAGCAATACCTACAGTTTCATCAAGTGGAATCAGGAGCACTTTATTGCCGCGGAAACCAACAACTTCAGCACGTATAATACTCCCATCTCTTCTTGATATATTACATAATTCGCCCATGGTTCCATTAGGCAGAGTGGCTTCTACAATCAATCCGATGACTTTGGAGACTTTTCCGATAATTTCAGTAGTATTGAGAAAATTTAATTCTTCAGAATAGTGCTCAAATTTTTCTTTTAATGCATTCAATTTATGTGTTCAGTAGTTGTTTTTCTAAATTATTTAATTGTTTACTAATAATACTTTCCACGAGTATTTCATCAGTCTCGAATATACATTCACCTAACTTTACTGAATGATTTTCTATAAGTTTTACATTTGTACTTTTGGGAATGTTTAATCTTTCATGAATATTTGTATTTTGAATCCATTCTATTTGTTGTGGTGATACTTGAATTGTAATTGTATTCTGATCGATAAGTTCAATAATTAGTTTTTTAATCTGAATTAATAACAATTCATTATAGTCTTCGATATTCTTTAATTCTCTTTGAATAATTTTTTCTGCAAATCTTTTGGAAAGTGTTATTAATGGTTTATCCATATTCTTTAGGGTTTTTTCAAAATGATGTTTCAATGATTCTATAGTTTGAGTAAATTTTTCAGCATGAAGTTGAATTTTTTCATTAGTCTCTTTTTTTACTTGTTCTCTGCCTTCTTCTACACCTGATGAAAAAGCTTCTTCTCTGGCATTTTGAAGAGAATTCTCAAGTATTTTTACTTGTTGTTCCAATTCCAAAAGTTTGGATTTTGCAGGGATTTTTAATTTAATTTTATTAACATTTTTGTCTGTAACAGCTGATTGATTAATAGGTAACTGATTGCTGAAATTACTTATATTATTATTTTTAAATCCTGAGATTTTATTTTTTAATGTTAGTCGTAATACTGTCATTCAATCATCTCTTCTTCTTCTCCTGAACCGACAGTAATTTCACCTGATTCCTCTAATGAACGAACTGTATCTAATATTTGCTGTTGGGCAATTTCTACTTCTTTCATTCTAACTGGTCCCAAATACTGAAGTTCATCAGCCAACATTTCTGCTGCACGTTCTGACATATTCTTCATTATTTTTTCTTTCATAGAAGGATTAACAGCTTTTAGAGACAGAGCTAAAGTTTTAGAATCGATTTCTCTTGAAATTCTTTGTATTGTTGAATCACTAAGTTTTTCAATATCTTCAAAAACAAACATAAGATTTTTAATTTCTTCGCATAATTCAGGATTTCTTTCATCAATACTTGTAAGAATATTTTTTTCTGCAGTTCTACTAGCTGAATTAAGTATTTCTGCGACGGCATTTGTACCACCCATTTTGCTCATCTGACCACCAAAAACAGAACCTAATTGTTCACGTAAAGCATTTTCGATTTCACGAATTAATTCAGGTGATGTTTTTTCCATTGTTGCTAATCTATAACTAATTTCACCTTGTTGTTCTTCGGGTAATTCTGATAATATTCCGGCAGCCTGAATAGGTTTTAAATTGGCAAGAATTAATGCAACAGTTTGAGGATGTTCACTCTGTAAAAAAGTTAATAATTGTTTATCATCAACAGTCTGCAATAAATAAAAAGCACTTACTTCAGTAGTTGCTTCAACTCTTTGTATGATTTCTTCTGCTTTTTTATGACCATATGCATCTTCTAATACTTGTCTTGCATAATCCAATCCTCCGGAAAGTATAGAACTTTGTCCCTCAATCATTTGATAAAATTCTTCAACAATAGTTGCAATTTCATCAGCATCTATTTGTTTTTGACGAGCAATTTCAACCGTAACTTGTTCTATTTCTTGATCTGTAAAATATTTCATAATTTCAGTAGCTGCTTCATTTCCAACTGTTACGAGTAAAAGAGCTGCTTTTGTTAGACCGTTTAATTGTACCGGCTGTTGTTCCGTCATTATTTTATACCTTCTTTTGGGTCATCCAGATGCGTACTAATTGAGATGCATCATCAGGATGTTCTTTTATAAATTTTGTCACGACAGTAATCATTTTTTCCTTGGCTTTTAATCTGGCTTTTGCTTCGGGACTTAAGTGTGTAATAAATTGGTCTTCGTCCATTTCTTCCTCTGTCTTCTCAGAGGACTTTCCTTCTCCTTCTTCTAATAACAATTTATCATCCTCATCTTTCAATATTAATTGCTCTTCAATACTTGGTAATCCAAGAGCAACAGCTGAACTCTTTGTAAGTGATTTAATAATGAAAAATGCAATAAGAATTGTAAAAACTACGATACCATTATTAACCATTTTAGATATGAATTGTTTTTGTTCGGCTTTGGCAAAATATTCTTTATCTTCAATTATTTTACTTCTATCGAACTGTAAGTTCCGCACTTCCACAATATCGCCACGATTTAAATCATAACCAACAGCACTTTTTACAAGAGAAGTAATACGATCAAGTTCATCTTCGCTTCTATTCTGATATTCTTCTATCACATTACCATCAGTATCCTGAGATTTGGTATAGTATCCATTTACAAGAACTGCTACACTAATACGTTTTAATGTTCCATTTGCACTTATAAAATGCTCTTGAATTTTATCTGATTCATAATTTGTTATAGCTCGTTCTTGAGTTATAGTTTCATTAATATTATTTGTGAGAGTATCAACATTATTCATGTTTTCAGTTTGGGTTTCTTCACTAACAATAACCTGATTATCAGGATTGACAATATTGGAAGTTCTCTCAATTCTTGACATATCCAATTCGGTTGAAATTTCAACAACAGCATTTCCTTTACCCACAACACTTTCAATAATTTTTTCTACTTTTTTTGATAACTTTTTTTCAATACTTGATCGTAATTCCCATTGACTTCCTGCACTTGTAACACTTCCTTTGTCTTCGCTGCTTGATAGTAAGTTTCCATTTGAATCAACAATTACAACATTTTCTGTTTCTATACCTTTTACACTATTAGATACAAGCATAGAAATACCCTTAACCTGATCTTCCTCAAGATAATGACCTCGTTTCATATATAATACGATTGAAGCACTACCATTTTCCGCCTGTTCAAAAAGTTTTTCTTCAGGTAGAACTAAATGAACACGACAATTTTTTATAGATGGAAATTTGTTAATAGATTTAACTAATTCTCCTTCAAGAGCCCTTTTCATATTGAGTTGTTGCATAAATGTGGTCATGCCTATTTTTTGATCATCAAAAACTTCATAACCTTTTCCAATTTCTTCGACAATTCCACTTTCAGCAAATTGCAAACGTAATTCAGTTATTTTATCTGAAGGAACTTTAATTGTTTCTCCTCCATCAGAAATTTGATATTTTATTTTAGAATCCCTTATTCCGGCTACTATTTTACTTGCCTGTGCCGGTTTAAGATCTGAATATAATACTCTAAATTCGGGTCGGTTTGCCCATAAAATCAAAGTAGCGATCGAAGATATTATCAAGAGAAAAACAATAATAATTACAATTCTCTGAGATAGGTTGAATTTACGCATAAACTGCGTTATTTGTGCAAATATTTGATTCATTTTCCCCTGCTGTTTAGTTTATAGTAATAGACTATACCTGCATTCTGTTGATGTCTTTATAAGCATCAACTAATTTATTCCGTATTTCCAACATTAACTGGAAACTTAAGTTTGATTCTTCAAGTTTTGTCATTGCCTCGGCAAGATTCTCAGATTCACCCATAATAATTTGTTGTACAGATTTGCCACCGATTTTTTGATCATTATTTACTGTATCTAGAAAATCTTTTATAGTATCGGCAAAATCGACATTATCAGGATTTTTTTGATTTGTCTGCTTTATTCCAGGTAAACTTTTGTTTATTCCTGGTATTTCCCG
>JAOZSG010000200.1 GCA_029939785.1 Fidelibacterota bacterium
ACACCATGATTACCTGTAAGAGCATAATGTATTTTAAATCTACCGGATTCCGTAGTATAATTTTCCGGAAGATAAGAGGCTCTGCCTGTTGTTTTTTTTGCTACCATATTTATTGGAAAGGAGTCTTTTATTCTATGTAATTCGTTTAGTTCTTCTCTTGTTGGAATTTTTCCTAAAACAAATGTATTAGTAATTAAAACTATAAATATAAGGATTCGCAAAAAAAGATTTTTCATTTTATTTCTTTCTGAATTTTATTGATATAGGAACTCCCTCAAAATTATATTTACTCCGAAATTGATTTTCCAGAAATCTTTTATATTCTTCAGTAACTAATTTTGGTTCATTACAGAAAAATACAATAAGTGGTGGTGCTGATTTTACCTGTGAAACATATTTTATTCTTATATATTTTCCATAAGTTGCAGGTGGCGGAGTTCTGTCTATAACTTTCTGGAAAAAATCATTTAGTTCTTTAGTATTGATTTTTCTTTGATAATTTTCAAAAATTTGTTGTGACTTTTCCATGATCTGGGTTACTCGTTTTTTTGTCAAAGCCGATGTGAAAATTACAGGGTAATTTTTAAGAGTATTAGATTGATAAATCATTTCATCAACATATTCTTTCATTGTATTTGTTGATTTCTTAACAAGATCCCACTTGTTAATAACAATCAGAAGTCCTCTTTTATTATTCAGAATTGCACGACATATATTCGCATCCTGTTTTTGGAAGCCTTCCGTACCGTCTATGACAAGAACTGAAATATTGGATCTACTAATAGCAATATTTGATCTTACAGCACTAAAATATTCAATATTATCTTTAACCTTACTTTTTTTTCTAAGTCCGGCTGTATCAATCAAAGTAATTGTCTTACCAAAATATTTAATACTTGTATCAATAGAATCGCGAGTTGTTCCCGGAATATCTGTGACAATAGCTTTATTTTCACCAAGAAGACAGTTCAAAATGGATGATTTTCCGGCATTTGGTTTTCCTACAATTGCCAGTTTCAAAAGTTCAGGGTTTTCATCTGTTTCTAATACTTCCCTGGGAAGATTTTCCAGAATCAAATCTAAATAATCCCCAATTCGTCTTCCTTTCATTGCTGAAATTGCATAAGGTTTTCCGAGTCCCAAATTATAAAAATCATGCAGATAAATTTCTAATTTTTCATTATCCAGTTTATTTACTGTAAGTATTACATTTTTTCCGGACTTTCTTATCATCTCAGCAACCTGATGATCAATATTTGTTAATGTTTCAACACCATCAACAACAAATAATAACAAATCAGACTCTTCAATTGCCATACCGATTTGTTCTTTGACTGCTACATTTATTTGATCAGTATCATCAGGAATATATCCTCCTGTATCAATTAATATAAATTGACATCCTGACCAATTTACTGTATCATGAATTCTATCTCTTGTAACTCCTGCTTCCGAGTGCACAATTGATTTACGTTTTTTTAATAATCTGTTGAATAATGTAGATTTTCCAACATTTGGTCTTCCTACTATTGCAACAACCGGCTTATCTACTGACATTATTTATAATCTCCAAAAAGTTTTCGTTTACTATTACCGGTACATTAAATTGTTTTCCAACATCTTCCGGTGTTAAATCATCTAAAAATAGTCCATCAGTATTTGTACATCTTGGCGGAAATACAATAAAGTCGTAATCTTCGGGATTATCAACCTGATTTATTATATCCTGTCCTGTTAACAAACCACTTACTGTTACTGATGGTCCGTAAAAAAAGTTCCTGATTGCTTTGATATCAACCTTCAAATTATCGATACCATTTAAAACAGGCCAAATATATTGTTTTAAAATTGGTTTAGCAAGTTCTCCGGTAATCAAAAGTATTTTCTTTTCTTTTGATATTGATTTTGGAAATTCATCTTGCTGATATTCAAATTCATCTAAAAATTCTCTGGTGAGCCCCACACCATTTTCTATCTGATGAAATTGTCCATAATATTCCCCATCTGGTAATTTCTCCTCAGCAAGCACAAAAAATTCATCTGCAATATTTACAAAATTTTCATCATCAATATTTTTATAATTCTTATTCCATCTTTCTGTATTCTTGATAAATTCTTTTGAAAAGGTTCTGTCTATGCTTTTCAACGGAGACAGTCTGCCTCTGTGTTTTGTTAAGCCTACCGGAACAATGGCCAGAGATAATATATTTTCTTTGAATTTATATAAATCAGAAATTGTTTTTTCTAAAACTTCACCGTCATTAATACCGGGAATAAGTACAATCTGAGTATGGAGAATTATTCCATTATTTGACAGAAACTCAATTTTTTCCATCATCCTGTCGTCATTTTTATACCTGAATATTTCTTTCCTAATTTTTGAATCAGTTGCATGTACTGAAATGTATAATGGTGATAATCTTTGATTTACAATTCTGTTAAGTTCCTTTTCTGTCATATTGGTCAGCGTAATAAAATTCCCATATAGAAAGGAATATCTATAGTCTTCATCATGAAAATAAATTGCTTTTCGCATTCCTTTGGGATTTTGATTAATGAAACAAAAAATGCAGTTATTTTCACAGGAATTGATTTTTGGTTTTTCAAAAGTCAATCCAATGTCTTCATCAAATTCTTTTTCAAGAGGTGAATATAAATCCTGACCATCTCTTATGATATGAACTTCCAAATATTCTTCTGCCTGATAAAACTGATAATCTAAAAAATCATCAATATTATGATCATCAATAGATACTAAAAAATCTCCGGATAATACACCTATTTTTTCTGCCGGACTATCCGGTTTTACGTTTATAATTTTTACCATAAAATTCCATAACTATTCTATTTAATTAAAATGGATTTTGAATTATCACCGACCTAAAATATTAAAATACACAAAGAAACATTATTAGCGTTTTTTGCGTGTTTAGCGGGAATAAAACTATGTCAATTAACATCTTTCATACTTAATCCAATACGTCCGCGATCAGCATCAATCGATACTACTCTCACGCTTACAACATCACCAACAGATACAATATCTTTGGGCTCTTTTACAAATTTATTCGCTAATTGACTGATATGCACAAGTCCTGCCTGTTTTAATCCAATATCAACAAATGCTCCAAAGTCAACAACATTTCTAACTGTACCTTTTAATATCATATCTTCTTTCAAATCAGACATTTTTAATACATTACTTTTTAATATAGGTTTTGGTAATTCGTCACGTGGATCTCTCCCCGGCTTTTCCAGATCATCAATAATATCCTCCAATGTTGGCAAACCAATATTGATTTCATCTGCCAGAACACTCATATTAATTCTCTCTTTTTTTATTCTGGATTTTATTAAGGCTCCCCCATTATGAATATCATCTACCTGAAATTTATCCAATAATTGTTGTGTAGCTTCATAGGATTCAGGATGAATTGATGTATTATCCAATTGGTTTTTGGAATCAGGAATTCTTAAAAATCCGGCAGCCTGTTTAAAAGCTGCAAAACCAATTCCTCCGACTTTTTTTATTTCCTTACGATTGTGAAACTCACCGTTTTCAATTCTATATTGTTCAATATTTTTTGCTGTTTTACTTGTTAATCCGGAAACATATTGAAGCAAAGAGGCAGATGCTGTATTTAAATTTACTCCAACTTTATTTACACAATCTTCTACAACATTACAGAGTGTTTCATTTAATTGTTTTTGATTTACATCGTGCTGATATTGTCCTACTCCTATGCTTTTGGGATCGATTTTTACTAATTCTGCCAAAGGATCGAGTAATCTCCTGGCAATTGAAATATTACCTCGCAGACTAGCCTCCAGTTCAGGAAATTCCTCTTTGGCTACTTTTGATGCTGAATATACAGAAGCACCGGCTTCATCGACTATAATATATTTCAAATTGTCATTTTGTAATTCATCTATTAAATCGGCAACAAGAAGTTCAGTCTCTCGGGAAGCAGTTCCATTTCCGATGGCAATTGAGTCCACATTATATTTATTTACCAGATTAGTCAAGATATCTTTTGCTTTAGAGTAATTGTTTTGAGGAGGATGTGGAAAAATTGTAATGCCTTCAAGGTATTTTCCTGTTTTATCAATTACGGCAACTTTACAACCGGTTCGGTAAGCGGGATCAATACCAAGTATTGTTTTATTTCTCAAAGGAGGAAGCAACAATAAACTTTTTAAATTTGTCGCAAATACATTAATGGCTTTTTTCTCTGCTTTTTCAGTAAGTTCATTACGGATTTCTCTGTCAATTGCCGGTGAAATTAATCTTTTATAACTATCTTTAATTGCATTTATCAAATTTTCTGTAAAAATAGAATTTCTATTTATTATATATTTATCTACTATATAATTGATTATTGGTTCTTCATTTAAAGCAATTTTTACTCTTAGTATTTTTTCTTTTTCACCACGATTGATAGCAAGAATTCTGTGTGACGGAATTTTATTACAAGGCTCACTATAATCAAAGTACATCTCAAAAACACTTTGCGGATCATCTTTTCCTTTTCTTACAGAAATATTTAAGACTCCATTATTATATGTAAAATCTCGTGTGAATTTTCTGATATCAGCATTTTCAGAAATAGATTCTGCTATAATGTCTTCAGCTCCGTGTAATGCATCATCTGACGTAAAAACTTCTTTTTCTGTATTTATATAATCCTTTGCAATATTTAGAGGAAAACCACTTATAATTTTTTGGAGCATGATAAGATTCGCCAAAGGTTCCAGACCTTGTTCTTTTGCAATAGTAGCTCGTGTTCTTTTTTTAGGTTTATAAGGCAGGTAAAGATTTTCAAGATCCTGCATTTTTTCGCAACTAAGAATTGTATTTTTCAAGTCAGGAGTCATTCGCCCCTGTTCTTCAATACTTGCAACAATAGTCGCTTTTCTACTTTCCAAATTGACAAAATATTCCATTTGTTCCTGAAGTATCCGGATTTGATCCTCATCCATTTTACCGGTCATTTCTTTTCTATATCTGGCGATAAAAGGGACTGTATTACCATCATTAAGCAGATTGATGGTATTAAGTATATGATTTTCTGTATGTTTTAATTCATGTGCTAATTTTTTTATAAAGTTTTTATTCATAATTTTATGTCCAGTTAATTCAATTGTGATGTATAATATTTTAAGGTAATAAAATTAATACTAAAAAGACAATTAAAGAATTGAAATTAATAATGCTTAATTTATTAAAATAAATAAAAAAAATGTTTGATTTAAAAATAAATGATAGTATCATTGGCGGTGTTTTTAACGCAATACAATTATGTAAGTTTATAAAAAACACAGTGTAATTATTATGGTTATTTGGTAACAAAAAAAAACGAAGAATTGAGTAAATAATACTTGATTCTAATAAACTGAAACAGTAAGTTTGTCTGCTTTTTTGTTTATGATAACACAAAATTAAAAAATAGATGAGAGAAGTAATGTTTAAAACTTATTTTCCAAAAAAAAACGAATTAAATGAAAAATGGCATATTGTAGATGCTGAAGATTTAGTATTAGGACGACTTGCGACAGAAGTTGCTGCTACCCTTAGAGGTAAAAGTCATCCGGCTTTCACACCAAATTGTGATATGGGTGATCATGTAATTATTGTTAATGCTGAAAAAATCAGATTAACAGGTAAAAAAGCTGAAATGAAAAAATATTTTTCACATTCAGGTTATATTGGACATGAAAAATTCACAGATTTTAAAGATATGATTAAAGAAAAGCCTACAAGAGTTCTCGAACTTGCTGTAAAAGGTATGTTACCAAAAAATTCTCTTGGAAGACAAATGTTCAGGAAGTTAAAAGTGTATGCAGGTCCGGAACATCCTCATCAGGCACAAAAACCAGAAGTATTAAAAGTAGAAGGATAATTCTATTATGCCAAACACAGATTATGTTTCATTAGGACGAAGAAAAAGTGCAGTTGCACGTTTGAGAATGCGACCTGGTGATGGAAAAATTTTGATCAACAAACGTGAACTGGACAACTATTTTGACAGAGATGTTCATAAAAATAGTGTAATAAGTCCATTGTTACTTTGTGAATTCGGTAAAGAATTTGATATTTTAATAAATGTAAAAGGCGGAGGCCAAACAGGTCAGGCCGGAGCAATCAGATTAGCAATTGCCAGAGTATTGAATAAATATGATGCAAGTCTCAGAGGCAAGTTAAAAACTGCCGGTTTTCTGACTCGTGATGCAAGAGTAGTTGAACGTAAAAAATTCGGTCTTGCTGGTGCTCGTCGTGGTTATCAGTTCTCTAAACGTTAAAAATTAGGAAGAGATTAAGATATATGAGTGAAATAACTTTTGAACAATTATGGGAATCAGGTGCACATTTTGGTCATCTAATCCGTAAATGGAACCCAAGAATGGAAAACTATATCTTTATGAAAAAGAATGGTATTCATATTCTTGATTTGAATAAAACTGTTAAATGTATAGATGATTCTACCAACTTTTTACGTGATATCGTAAGAAGAGGTGGAGATGTTCTTTATGTTGGTACTAAAAGACAGACAAAAGAAATTGTACGTAAAAATGCTGACAAATCAGGTATGTATTATGTAGTAGAACGCTGGTTAGGTGGAACACTAACT
>JAOZSG010000201.1 GCA_029939785.1 Fidelibacterota bacterium
AAAGTTTTCATAGCATATTCTGCATTATCTTTATAGCCATCAAAAAAATGTTCAGCGTCATAGATAACCTCTTTACCTTTACTTTTAAGATAAGTAACACTGTCTTTGATTAATTCAAGATTTTTTTCAGGCGTAATTCTCAGAGCTTTGTCAACATGAAGTAACCAACTTTTACCAAAGATAGAAATAGCAGGAGTTTCAGCAGCAATTAACGCCTGAATATTTGCATCATCTTCTACACTATTTTTTGCTCTTTTGGTTGAACCAAATGCTACAACTTTAGCATGTTTAAATTTGGTTGTTTTTGCAATATTAAAAAACTCCATATCTTTGGGGTTTGATCCCGGCCACCCACCTTCAATATAATGTACGCCAAATTCATCCAGCCTTTTGGCAATATGTAACTTATCCAAAGCAGATAAAGATACTTTTTCTGCCTGAGTTCCATCTCGCAATGTTGTATCAAAGACTTTGATTTTATTTTTCATTTTGTTAGTCCTTGTTTAGCCAGGGCATCATTTTTCTTAGTTGTTTCCCTGTTTTTTCCAATAATAAGTCATCGTGTTCACGTCTTAAAGCACCCAGGTTTGGTCTGCCAGCCTGATTTTCAAGAATCCAATCTCTAGCAAATATACCTTTTTGAATATTTGAGAGAATTTCTTTCATTCTTGCTTTTGTTCCATCATCAATTACTTTTGGACCTACTGTCATTCCACCATATTCAGCGGTATCACTTACAGAATAATACATTCCGGCAAGCCCACCTTCATAGAAAAGATCGACAATAAGTTTCAATTCATGGAGACATTCAAAATAAGCAATCTCAGGTTGATATCCGGCTTCAACCAATGTTTCAAAACCAGCTTTGATAAGTTCAGAAGCACCACCACAAAGCACTGCTTGTTCGCCAAACAAATCTGTCTCAGTTTCTTCTTTGAATGTTGTTTCGATTATACCTGCTCTACCGGCTCCAATGCCACAGGCATGTGCAAGAGCAAAATCTTTTGCTTTTCCACTTGCATCCTGATAAACTGCTATTAATGATGGAACACCTGCACCAATTTCATATTCTCTGCGGACAAGATGTCCGGGACCTTTAGGTGCAACCATATATACATCAACATTTGCCGGTGGAACAATTTGTCCAAAATGAATATTAAATCCATGAGAGAATACAAGAGCATTTCCTTCTACAAGTTGATTCTTGATATCTGCTTCATATACTCTTTTTTGTACTTCATCAGGAAGTAAAATCTGAATGATATCAGCCTGTTTTGCAGCTTCAGATGCTTTCATTGGTTTGAAGCCATGCTTCTCAGCCAATTTGTAATTTGCAGTTCCTGGAACTTCACTTACAATTACATTATATCCACTTTCTTTCATGTTCTGTGCCTGTGCGTGTCCTTGACTTCCATAACCAATTACTGCAATTGTTTTATTACTCATCAATTTCACATTTGCATCTTTGTCGTAATACATTTTAATAGCCATTATAATTTCCTTTTTTTGTTTATAATTTAATTTTTTTCAATTAATATTTTGTGTCAATCAGTTCAACTCTTCTTCACTCCGTTTCGCAGAGCACGCCAGTTTAACTACATATCATACTCAGTCATTGCAAATTCACCACTACGTACATATTCATTTATTCCATAAGGTTTTAGCAATTCAATTAATCTGTCAATTTTTTTCGCTCTTCCTGAAAGTTCCATAATAATATGTGATTGTGATACATCTAAGGGGCGTGCTGAAAAAACTTCAAGAAGTTCTAAGACTTCACTTCTTGTTTTCTTAGTAACATTAACTTTTAATATGATATACTCCCTTACAATAAAATTATTGTCATGGGAAATATCTGTTACCTTCAAAGTATCAATAAGTTTATTTAACTGTTTGGTTACTTGTTCGATGTTTTGTGCAGATCCTTCAACAACCAAAATTATTTTATATATATTTGGATTTTCTGTTGGAGCGGCAATAGTGCTTTCGATGTTATATCCACGTTGGGCAAGAAGTCCGGTAACTCTTGTTAATACACCAACTGTATTAATAACTGTCAGGATTATTGTATGTTTTGACTTCATTTTTCATCTCCAAATATTATTTCGTTTATTTTTTTACCAGATGGAACCATAGGAAATACATTTACAAGTTTGTCAACGAGGACTTCAACCACAACAGGACCATCCACTTTAAAAGCTTCTTCCAAAACATTATTAATTTCTGATGGACTTTCTATCCTAAAACCTTTAACACCATTAGCTTCAGCGACTTTGACAAAGTTTGGCCAATATTGTTTATTACAACTACCATTAGGACCGGTACAGCCGGGAGGACAACTCGGATCTTGTTTCAGACAAGTCTGAGAATATTTTTTTTCCCAGAATAGATCCTGCCATTGTCTAACCATACCTAAATATGTATTGTTAAGAATAATACTCTTTACCGGAATATTGTTGATTGCACATGTTGCAAGTTCCTGAATATTCATCTGAAATCCACCGTCACCACAAATGTTTACGACCATCTTGTTCGGCTGTCCAACTGCCGCACCCATTGCAGCAGGTAAACCAAAACCCATAGTACCAAGTCCGCCGGAAGATAAAAAAGATCGAGGGTGTTTATGATTAATAAATTGTGCACTCCACATTTGATGCTGTCCGACATCAGTTACTACTATTGCATCATCAGGTATAAATTTATTAATACTATCTATAATATATTGAGGTAGTATTTTTTCATTTTCATCCTGATTATAAGTCAATTTAAATTTTTCTTTTAATTCTGTAACTCTTTCATTCCAGGCATTCGGTTTTCTTTCTTTGACAATATCCACAAGTTTTTCAAGAACAAGTTTTGCATCACCAACCACAGGAATTTCAGTATGTATATTTTTTCCTATTTCAGCCGGATCGATATCAATATGGGCAACTTTAGCCTGCGTTACAAAAGTATTAAGAGGACCGGTTATACGATCATCAAAGCGACATCCAACAGCAATTAACAAATCACATTCTGTAAAAGAATAATTTGCTGCGGCAAAACCATGCATTCCAGGCATCCCCAAATAATATGGATGATTGTAAGGAATACTACCCAGCCCCATCAATGTGGTTGCAACAGGTATATTTGTTTTCTCAACTAATTGAAGAAGATTATCGCTGGCTGATGAACTAATTATTCCACCACCGGTATATAATAATGGTCTTTTTGCAATATTAATTGCATCTGCCAATTTTTGTATTTGTTTTTTGTTTCCTTTAATAACCGGTTTGTATCCGGGTAATTCAATTGTTTCGGGATATTTATAATCTGGAAAATCTGCATTTGAAACATCTACCGGTAAATCAATTGATACTGGTCCGGGACGACCGGTATTTGCGATATGAAATGCTTCTTTTATTGTACGTGGTAGATCTTTGACATCTGTGACCATACAGTTGTGTTTACAGATTGAACGAGTAAGACCAAGCATATCAGCTTCCTGAAAAGCATCTGTCCCGATTAATTTTGTGGAAACCTGGCCACTTATAATAACCATAGGAGTTGAATCAAGTTTGGCTGTAGCAATTCCTGTTATTGCATTTGTTGCTCCCGGTCCGGAAGTTACCAGACAAACACCTGTTTTTCCTGTTGCTCTTGCATATCCATCAGCAGCATGAGCAGCACCCTGTTCATGTCTGGGTAGAATGAAATTAATTTCTTTAGTTGAAAACAAAACATCAAAAACCGGAATTAAAACTCCTCCGGGATATCCGAAAATAGTATCAACTCCTTCTTTAATTAATGCATCTATTAATATTTCTGCACCTTTCATAACAAATTCCTTTTCTTTTTTTAGACAGGATTAACTGGATAACGATTTTTTTATCATGTTTATCATTTTAATTCTGTCTAAATTTTATCTTTCATTTTTTTATATCCGCCAGTTGGCGGATGACGCTACCTTTTATGATTCCAGTATTGCACCTTTGCTGGCAGAAGAAGCAGATTTAGCATAACGCCCTAAAACACCTTTTGTAATTCTTGGTGGCATAGGTTGCCATTCTTTTCTTCTTCTATCAAGTTCTTCTTTACTAAGTATTACTTCTAATTTTCCTTTTAAAATATCTATAGCGATTTTATCACCATTTTTTAATAATCCGATAGGTCCGGCATCCGCTGCTTCTGGAGCGACATGTCCAATACATGCACCGTGAGTTCCACCGGAAAAACGACCATCTGTTATCAATGCTACACTTTCACCCAAACCACGCCCCATAATATATGACGTTGGTGAAAGCATTTCCTGCATTCCCGGCCCACCTTTTGGACCTTCATATCGAATAACACAAACATCACCGGCATTAACTTTTCCTGCTAAAATCCCTTCACAAGCATCTTCCTGACAATCAAATATTACAGCAGGACCTTCGAATACTCTCATCGTTTCTGCTACTCCGGCATATTTAACAACACTTCCATCAGGAGCAAGATTTCCTTTTAATATAGCTAAACCACCCGTGTTACTATATGCATTATCCAGTTTTCTAATAATATTAGTATCTTTTATATGATTTTCTTTAACATTTTCATAAATAGTCTTTCCTGTAACTGTCATACAATCAGGATATAACAAATTTTTACCCAAAAACAATTCGTTTAATATTGCACTAATTCCTCCGGCATTATCTACGTCTTCCATGTGATATTCGCTGGATGGAGCAACTTTGCATATATTTTTTGTTTTTTTGGAAATTTTATCCATCTGTTCAAGGTTATAATCAATACCTGCTTCCTGAGCAATTGCGAGAGTATGAAGTACTGTATTGGTTGATCCTCCCATTGCCATATCAAGAGCCATTGCATTATCAAAAGATTCTTTTGTAACAATATCACTGGGTTTTATATTGTCTTTTGCTAAATCAACAATTCGTTTTCCGGCTTCTTTAAAAAGATTTTTTCTTTTTGGATTTTCAGCCAGAATAGTTCCGTTTCCCGGTAAAGCAAGTCCAAGAGCTTCGCAAAGACAATTCATTGAATTTGCAGTAAACATTCCCGAACAACTTCCCCAACTGGGGCATGCATTATCTTCGATATCTTTTAATTCATCTTCTGTAATTTTATTGTCTTTGATTGCTCCAACACCCTCAAAAACAGAAACAAGGTCGATAGTTTTTCCTTTAGAGGTTTTGCCGGCTTTCATCGGACCACCGGAAACAAATATTGTGGGAATATCAACTCTCATCGAAGCCATCAGCATTCCAGGTATGATTTTATCACAATTTGGAATACAAACCAATCCATCAAAACAGTGAGCCGTCACCATCGTTTCGACAGAATCTGCAATAACTTCACGACTGGAAAGACTATATCTCATTCCATTATGGCCCATTGCTATTCCATCACATACACCTATTGTGTTAAATATAAATGGTACTCCACCGGCATCGATTATTGCCTGTTTTACTATGTCACCAACTTTATCCAGGTTTTTATGTCCCGGAACTATATCATTATATGAATTTGCTATGCCAATAAAAGGCTTCTTCATATCTTCATCGGTGATACCAACAGCTTTAAGCAATGATCTGTGTGGTGCACGCTCAATCCCTTTTTTAATATTGTCACTATTCATGATACTTCCTTACAATTTTTGCTCATAGATTAAAACCATATCTGTGTAATTCTGTTAATCCGTGAGATATCTTTTTCATAAAACTTTTTATACTATCATTGGATAAAAAAAAACCCCTTCGTTTTTGGAAGGGGTTTAAATTTATTCTTATGTTTATTTTAGATTAAATTTGCCCCTTCATCACTTCCACTAGTAGAATAATGTTAATAAGGTTAATAATAATGTTTAGGCTGTTTTTAATCATATTTTCGTTATGTTAATTAATTAAATTCTCAATAATGACAAAAGTAATGATAATATTTAATAAAATCAAATAATTTTTATAAAACGTTAAAATAAATTTATTTTATTCTTTTGGGGGTACAAAACATGCTCTACATCTGGCTTCATAAGAATCAGTTGCACCAAGCACTACAAGTTCTTTAGATGCAGTAATTCTTTGTGTATAGTTTGCCGGATTTCCGCATTGCATACAAATGGCTAACGTTTTTGTGATATATTCTGCTTCACACAATAATTCTGGTAACGGAGTAAAAGGGACACCTCGATAATCTTTATCAAGACCGGCAATTATAACCCGTTTTCCATTATTTGCTAATTCTCGGCATACACCCGCAAGATCACCTTTTATAAATTGTGCTTCATCTATACCAATTACCATACATTCTCCGGCGATTTCAAGAATTTCTTCTGCACTTTCTACAGCAATTGAAGGTATTTTTTGTTTGTTATGAGAAACAATATGATCTTCGCTATAACGAACATCAAGTTTTGGCTTAATTATTTCAACACTTTGTTTTGCAATCTGTGCACGACGTAATCTTCTGATAAGTTCTTCTGTCTTTCCTGAAAACATGCTACCACAAATTACTTCAATCCAGCCTGTATGT
>JAOZSG010000202.1 GCA_029939785.1 Fidelibacterota bacterium
TACAAAATTAGGTATTGAGTATTTGAAAAAGAAAGGTTATAAAATTGTTACTGGTACATATCTGACAAAAGGAAAATTTTATATTGCCGGAAATGACGAAATACGACTTGCAAATATTGAAAAGTTTTTACTCGATCCTGCTATAGATGCAGTTTTTTGTGTACGCGGAGGTTATGGTTTACTTCGTATTTTGGATCAAATAAATTATGAAAAACTCAAGAATATACCTCCTAAAATATTAATAGGATATTCAGATATTACGGCAATACAAATGGCACTCTTAAGAAAACTTGGGTGGGTAACATACTCGGGTCCAATGGTTGCTTCTGAATTTGGAAATAATTTTTCCCATTTTTCAGAAAAATGGATGTGGAATGTTCTCAATAAACATAACACTAACCTGGAGTTGATAAATCCTGAAAATGATCCAATAGAAATATACAGAGAAGGTAAAGCCGAAGGAAATTTAATAGGAGGTTGTTTTTCTTTAATTACTCCTCTGCTTAATACTGAATATATTCCAACATTAAAGGGAAACATTTTAATAATCGAAGATGTTGGAGAACCGGTATATAGAGTAGATAAACTTTTTCAAACATTAAAATTACATAATGTTTTCGAAGAAATATCCGGATTAATAGTAGGTAAGTTATCAGATTGTTTTCCTAAAAATTCAACAAAAGCTTTTACTCTAGGCGATATTTTAGATAATACACTTGGGAAATATAATTTTCCTGTCATCACAAATTTCGCCTATGGTCATGTGAAGCATAGATTTACACTTCCTGTTGGCGGCAAAATTAAAATTGATACATCAAATACAAAAATAGTGCTCATTAAAGAAGATTAAAACTGGCATAGATATTGTTAACTAAACGCCACTGTTTAATGAACAGAATTATGAAAATAATGATAAACCAAGAATAAAAATGAGTAGTTAAATGAAAAAAAACTATAATGTAATTGTAAACCAGAAATGGTGTAAAAGTTGTGAAATTTGTGTTGCTATATGTCCAAAAAAAGTTTTTGATATGGATAATTTTTATGCAGCAGCAAACAGACCGGAAGATTGTATTGGATGTCTCCTTTGTGAAAAACTTTGCCCCGATTTTGCAATAGAAGTAAGACTTAAAACCGAAAAAGAAAAATAAATGGAGTGTATGTGATTATACCAAACAAAAATATAAAAATGATGCAAGGCAATATTGCCTGTGCAGAAGCAGCATTAGCAGCAGGGTGTAATTTTTTTGCAGGATACCCTATCACTCCTTCTTCAGAGATTGCAGAAGTACTTTCGAAAAAGCTTCCCATAATTGGTGGGAATTTTATTCAAATGGAAGACGAAATTGCAGCAATGGGAGCAGTTATTGGGGCATCATTAGGAGGAGCAAAATCTTTAACAGCAACAAGTGGTCCCGGATTCTCATTGAAACAGGAGAACATTGGTTTTGCAATAATGGCAGAAACACCAACAGTAATTGTCAATGTACAAAGAGGTGGTCCAAGTACAGGTTTACCAACATTATCAGCACAGGCAGATGTAATGCAAAGTAGATGGGGAACTCATGGTGATCACTCAATTATTGTTATATGCCCATCTTCTGTTGAAGAAACATATTATATGACCATAAAAGCATTTAATCTTTCTGAAAAATATAGAACACCCGTAATACTTCTTACTGATGAAATCATTGGACATTTAACTGAAAAAATTGAAATTCCGGATTCTTCCAAGTTAGAAATAATCAATAGAATAAAACCGGATATGAATCAAAAAGAATATTTACCATATAAGATTACTGATTCTTTAGTGCCGCCAATGGCAAACTTTGGAGAAGGATATAGATATCATGTAACAGGATTAGCACATGATGAAACAGGTTTCCCAACCAATGATCCGGAAAAGACTACAGAAATGCTTATGCGTCTTTACAATAAAATTGAAAAACATCGAGATGATATTGTTGAGGTTGAAGAATATAATACTGATGATATGGATACTTTGATCATTGCTTATGGTTCAACATCACGATCTGCGAAAAGAGCAATAGTTAATGCAACAAAAGAAGGTTATAAAGTTGGGTTGTTATCTTTAAAAACAATCTGGCCATTTGCAGAAAAAGAAATTGAAAACATGGCAAAAAAAGTAGATAGAATTATTGTTCCGGAAATGAATCTGGGACAGATAGCCCATGAAGTAGAATGGGCTACCAGACGTGCGAAACCAATTATAAAAATTAATCATATTAACGGTGAGCCAATTACTCCTAATGAAATATTAGCCTATATAAAACAGGGAAAATAATGGACTATTTAAATTATCTCAGACAAGATAAAATGCCTCATATCTGGTGCGATGGATGTGGACATGGAATCATTTTAAAATCAATTCTTCGGGTGGTCGATCAATTAGGTTGGGAAAAAAATAATATTGCTTTGGTATCTGGTATCGGATGTTCAGGACGTACTCCGGGATATGTAGATTTCAATACTTTGCACACAACCCATGGAAGAGCGATTTCTTTTGCAACAGGACTTAAATTAGCTAATCCGAAATTACATGTTATAGTTGTAAGTGGTGATGGTGATGCAACTGCAATTGGTGGAAACCACTTTATTCATGCAGCCAGGAGAAATCTGGACATCAACCTGATAGTATTCAATAATAATATTTACGGTATGACAGGTGGTCAGTGTTCTCCGACAACAAAAACCACTAAAAAAGCAACAACAACTCCCTATGGAAATCCGGATTCAGCCTTTGATATCAGCAAACTAGCTGAAGCAGCAGGTGCATCTTATGTAGCACGCTCTACTACTTATCATGTTGCAAAATTAGATAAATATATTAAAGATTCATTTTTAACTAAGGGTTTTTCTGTTGTTGAAGCATATTCTTCTTGTCCTACATCATATGGAAAAATGAATAAAGAAACAGGAAAAACCGGACTTCAGATGTTAATGTACCAAAAAGATAACACTGTTCCTTTACAAAAAGCCCAAAAGATGACACAGGCTCAATTAGAAGGAAAATTCATAACTGGTGTCTTTGTAGAAAAAGACAAACCAGATTACACAGAAAATTATGCTAAGGTAATTCAAACAGCGAAACAACAATAAAAAGATGGGGTTCTCTAATGTCATTTAGATATGAAATCAGATTAAGCGGGTCAGGCGGTCAGGGACTAATACTTGTTGGAAAAGTATTAGCTGAAGCAGCAGCAATTTATGAAGGTTTAAATGCAACTCAAAGTCAATCATATGGTCCGGAAGCAAGAGGAGGAGCAAGTCGATCAGAGGTAATTATCTCTGATGGCGATATTGATTATCCTAAGGCAGAAAATATTGATGTGCTTTTAGCCCTAACACAAGAAGCGTGTGAGAAATATGTGACAGAATTAAAAGATGATGGTGTTTTAATTGTTGATTCTCAAATGGTTAAAAATATACCGGAAGGAAAATTTCAGGTAGTAAAAATTCCAATTATTCAATCTGCATCAGAGCGTTTAGGGAAATTTATCGTAGCTAATATTATAGCTTTGGGAGTAATCGTAAAAATATCTGAAGTTGTATCAATAGAAGCCGTTAAACATGCTATTAAATCAAGAGTTCCCAAAGGTACAGAAGAAATAAATATTAAGGCCTTCAACGAAGGGATAACACTCGCAGCAACCTGGCAAAATGAAAATCTTTAACTCTTATACCAATAACTGATGTATAAGAATATTAAATATTCAACAATAGATTTAATGAGTCGTGCTTCTGTTTTAGGAAATCATCACCAAAAATATATTTTAAGTATTGATAAACATTTTGATACATTAGCATCTCTAATTGATAAAAAAGGTTTGATCGATCAAATCAGACTACTTCGTTTTTCTCAGCATCCGGCATTGGCTATGCAAAAATTAATATCATGTGTAGCAGATACAGAAACTATTTTAAATTTATTAGGATGTTATTATTCTCTTCAATTTTTACAACTTAATTTTAAAGCAGTAGATGTTTTAAAACTTAAATTATCAACAACAGATACAAATGAATATAATGTAATGCGATCCTTTCTGACGAAAACCGGAAATGATTTTAGATTATTATCCAAAGCATATATGGAATCATTACTTGATGTTTTTCAGAGAAAACGAAAAATCCCACCTTTTATAATATGTAGTGTTGGTACAAGAGTCGATCAGGATGATATTGACATTGGTGTAATAGATCAGGGAAAAGCAAACAGAAATATTTTAACATCAGCTTGTGCTTTTTTAAATAAAGAAATGCTTAGACATGCCAGCCCATTACACTTTCATATTTCAGAACACGTGGGTGGTAGAGGCTATTCTGCCTCAATTACGGAATATCATGATTTACTTGATGACAAAATTGGTTCTTTTGTTCTTCTTTCCGAAATGTTAAATGCAGTTCCGATTTTAGGTGATTTCAATATCTTTTATAAATTCAAAGCAGAAATTCTTGATAGATATTATTATAATGAAGGATTGGACAACAAATATCACGAAGGCTACTTAAGAGGATTGCTGGGAGAGATTCATGATTTAACAATGCGACCCAAAACAGAATACAGACTTCATCCCAAAAAAGATGCACTAAGAATGATTAAAGCATTAATTTTTGCATTAAAAACTTCTTATAACATCGAAGGAAGTACTTCATTTGATATTCTAAACATATTAATTAAAAGAAATCCAAACCAAAAAGATGATTTTCATCGTCTTTATCGTTCATTAACTTTTATAGAAACCTTTAAATTCCTTTATCAATTATTTATTGTACAAGAAGAATCCATTTCCCTGAAACAGGATAATATTCATACTGTTTTGGAGCCTGTAGCAAATGCTATGGGATATGAAGATAATAATTATGCCAAAGCAGCAACACAATTATTAATTCATTATCAGGATCATTTGAAATATGCACAATATAGTACTAAGCGAATTGTAAAAAACATTACAAAACATTTAGGATCTATAACAACATTTTCATATTACAATATTAGAAAAAATAGAAATCAAATAAAAATTGATCCAAATAAAAATTTTGTTACAGAGTTTATAAAGTCCACTCATTTTTTTTCTGATACCAGATACTGGCAGGATGTTTTGATGGCATTGGATAATGAAAACAGTGCTTCTCTGGATAAATTTCTTGAGGATTTTGAAAAGATACCTTCATCTCAACGACCGGCAATTTATAAAGAATATATAAAATGGGGTGGAAGTTCTCCATATACTTTAATATCTCTTTTTACAATTTTAGAAAAACGAAAACCTAATAGTATAAACACAACTGTTCTTCATCACTTTTTAGCTTATTTCATAAAAAGTATAAAAAGACGCTTATCAGATATTGGTAACTTCTGTAAAGTCCTGGATTATTATCCCAAAAAAATGTACAATTTTATTTTTCTATTGCCTGATTCTCTACAGGAAAATTTAATAAATACACTTGATATTAAAATACTTGATCAGGAAGTTAATATAGTACGTAAAAAAGTGTTGGCTTTATGTAAACTGCATTATTCTAGCAGCTATTTCTTTCGCGGGATTCTTTTTAAAGTATTCAATACATACAACAGTTATTTAATCACTTTTGATAATCCCAAAAAATTCAGACAACTTACTGATGGCTTATTAGGTAATATTGAAAATTTTAATTCAAATAAAGAAAAAATAGAAAAATTAAATAATTACTATGACTTTGAGTTTATGCGTTTAGGTATTAACGCAATTAATGGTATTTTTTATGGAGTAATAAACAGAGAATTTACCACATTTTCTGACAATTATCTTCAATTGCTTTTTGAATTTTGCAAACGACAGGTTAGGAAAGAATTAAATTATTCCGAATCTACCAGAGATTTATTAGCAGTATTTGCTGCAGGTGGTCATGCACGCAGTCAGGCATTTGATGACGATTATGATCTTATAATTTTGTTAAATTCTACTGACAAAAAGACAATATTATTTGCAAATAAAATTGTTGTTAAGATGAATAAACAGATTATTCAAAGGTCTATTATGCCACAATATAGATTTGGTGATCGTTTTAAAAGTTTTATTACAACATTTCAACAGTTAAAAGATTTATTTCAAAATCCTGATGACGAAACATTTATTGATAAATCACAATTACTCGGTGCAAGAATGGTTGTGGGGAGTAGTCATTTTGAAACAACTTATCTTGAACAAATAATAACTCCTTATATATTTAATCAACAAGAATCATTTATTAATATATTGATAGATGAATTGAATTCCCGTAAAATCTATCATAAAGACTCAAAAAAAATAAATATTAAAGAATCTCCGGGGGGATTAAGAGATTTAGAAATATTCCTCTTGATATTGAAAACACACTTTAAAATCCGTGAACCAATATCAACTCGTCTTTTTACCATTATTTCAGATGATATTATTGAACAGGAAGAAATTTTCAACGAAATATTCCTTAATTATTATTTTTTAAT
>JAOZSG010000203.1 GCA_029939785.1 Fidelibacterota bacterium
TTTTTTAAATCTTTTGTTTGCGATGATGAACCTAAAATAATTTCAAACTTTCCTGGCTCTACTACAAAATTCATATCTATATCCCAGAATGCAAGTTTATCAGGCATAATATTCAAAATTACTGTTCGTGTTTCTCCGGGTTGTAAATATATTTTTCTGAACCCTTTTAATTCCATTACCGGACGAGTTACCGAAGATACACAATCACGAATGTACATTTGTACTACTTCATGTCCGGCAACTTCACCAGTGTTTGTAACATCAACCATAACGGTTGTTGATTCTCCAATATTTATTTTTGATTTGCTCAATTTTAAATTTGAATACTCGAAGCTTGTGTAACTCAATCCAAATCCAAAAGCATAAAGCGGACTAACATCATCGAATAAATACCCACGCCTATCATTGGGTTTATGATTATAATATGATGGTATGTGTCCGGCTGAACGTGGAAAAGATATCGGTAGTTTTCCACCTGGATTATAATCACCGAACAACACATCTGCTACTGCATTTCCAGTTTCCTGTCCCAGATACCAGCATTCCAATATCGCAGGAACATTATCATTCACAAAATTAATACTTAATGGTTTACCATTGAAAAGTAAAGAAACAATTGGTTTGTTGGTACTAATCATTGCAGCAACTAACTCATTTTGCCTACCTACCAATTCCAAACTGGGACGATCACCCAGATGATTTTCATTCCAGGCTTCTCTTGATGTAAGTGAATTACCACCGATTGCCAAAATTATCACATCTGCCTGTTTAGCAATTTTTACTGCATCAATAATTTTCTGTCTATCTTCTTCAGGATTGCTGGCAACAACTTCATCAGTACCTTCCCAATCGCCGGGTTCAGTTATTTTACATCCTTCTGCATAAAACACATTTACTTGATTACCAACTTTTGATCTGATACCATCAAGTACAGTATCATAAAATTTTGGTTTTCCGCTGTAGCCACCTAATAAGACTTCATTGGCATTAGGTCCGACAACTGCAATAGTTTTGATTTTACCTTTATTTAATGGAAGCAGATTGTTTTCATTTTTAAGCAGTGTTATGGATTCACGAGCAGCTTGCAATGCCAAGGGGCGATGCTCTTCGCTTCCGCAAAATGATTCTGCAAAATCAGGATTCACATAAGGGTCGTCAAATAATCCCAAACGAAATTTGTATTCCAGAATCTGACTAACTGATTCATCCAATTTTTCTTCCGGAATTCTTCCTTCTTTTACAAGATCCAGGAGATTAGAATAACATTCATCTAAAGGCAGTTCAATATCAACACCAGCACTAAAAGCCTGATAAGCAGCTTCCTTTTCATCCTGCACAACATGGTGACGATCCTGTAATTGTTTAACAGCGTAATAATCCGATACAACAAATCCTTTGAATCCCCATTCATCTCGCAAAATATCTTGCAGAAGCCATTTATTTTTATGGGAAGGAATACCATCAACTTCATTATAAGATGCCATTACTGACATCGCGTTAGATTTTTGGATTGCTTCTTTGAAAGGAGGGAAAAAGACTTCACGTAATACTCGTTCTGATACATTGACAGGAGCACAATTGGAACCACCTTCAGGTTGGGCGTGGGCTACAAAATGTTTTAACGTAGCGATGACATGTTTTTTGTTAATTATATCTTTTTCACCCTGAAAACCTTTTACAGCAGCGACAACCAATTGACTCACCAGATATGGATCTTCGCCATAGGTTTCTTCTACTCTTCCCCAGCGTGGTTCACGTGCCACATCTGCCACCGGAGTCAATGCATGATGCCCGCCACGGCAACGTGTTTCTTCGGCTACCAGAGAAAATATCTGTTCAATCAACTCAGGATTCCAACTTCCGGCCAGAGCAATAGGTTGAGGGAAACTTGTTGCATCCTGCACCATTTGTCCATGCAAACATTCTTCATGAAAAATAACTGGAATCCCAAGCCTGGTTTTTTCGATGTAAAATTTTTGGATACTGTTAGTAAGTTCAACCATTTTGCGTGCTGAATCTTCTACAAAACCAATTTCTGCAATTCTACCAGCACCGGTTAAAAATAGTTTTTCCGCTTTATCATTATCATAATTTCCTAAATCATCTTGAAAATTACCTTTTTTAGCATAAACGCATAAAGTCTGACCAATTTTTTCTTCAAGTGTCATTCGTCCGACCAAATCCTTCACTCGTTCTACAATCGATGCATTTTTATTTTTATATATTATAATATTTCTCACTTTCTTTTTTGATAGGATTAAAGGAATCTCGAAAAATTAAACGCAGAGATCGCAAAGAACGCAAAGGAGACGCAGAGATTATTTCTTATATATTTATTTTCTTTGCATTTTTCTCTGCCCGTCAAGATCCGAATTTTTAAAGAACTTGTCGATTTTTGCATTGAAATAAGATCATTAATAGAGTTTTTAAAGGTGTCCTTAACTATATTTTTTAATTTTATCCTGTACATCCTGTTAATCTCGTTCAAAAAATCTTTTAATCAAATCTACAATAGAATCACATTCACAAACAGGTCGTAACCGGAAACTATACCTATATTCCTTTGCCTGTAAAATATATTCCGAATGGACTGGAGCACCCCAACTATTATCACCTCCCACGCCCATTTGTTGATAATCCAGATTAACCGTAATAGTATTTCTTTCAGGGATTTCATAAGGATGTTCGGCCTTTTCCAAATCCCATTGCGTATATGGCCATGCACTTACATTTAACAAAGACATTCCAACTGCCAGCAAACCAATCCCATCTTTATTTTCAAGTATCAACCAGCGTACATCGGTTTTGTTACCATTTTCCTGGGGACGCAAATAATCATATGTTTGCTCTTCTATAGTACCGGAATAGACATCAACCATTGCGGATGTTTTACGATCCCAATAGGATTCATGTGGTCCGCGGCCATGCCATTTCATCTGATTAAATTCCTTCGGCATTTCCATTTGCATACCAAAACGTGGTAATTCGGGCAGTTTTTTATCACCTGGTTTAAAGTAATTATCTACAATTACATCTCCGCTCCCATAGATCGTGTAAATGGTTTGATAGGAAGCATCCAAACTATTTATCTTTGAATCAACCACAACTTTCACAACCTGTTTTTGATTTTGTTGAACTGCAACCTTTGTTACAATTCTGTTATCAGCTGCGGTTTTCCATATTTTCAATCTTTCCGGCATTTTATTGCCGATATCATTATCTGTTGGTGCACGCCAAAAATTTGGAATCAATGGTTTTGCAATCAGTTCTTTTTTCTGATATTTAAATGATTTAATTGTTCCGGTTTTTTTACCTATTTGAATAGAAAAATTCTTATTGTAAACATTTAATATTATATCATTATCATTAACAGACAAATCAGACATTTTTGCTATATTAACTTTTTCTGAGAATGGTAATATAAATGGAATCTGAAACTGATCCCATGCTATAATATGTCCTTGTTCTGCCCATAAAAATTTTTTAGTCAGACTGAATTTGAAATTCAACCAATATTCTGTTCCAGCCTGTAAATCGGGTTCATTAAAATTAATTTTAAATGTCCGTTTTTCTTTGGGTTTTAAATTCAGATTTTTAATTACTCCCTTTTGCAATATTCTCCCATCCGCTTTTAATTCCCAATTACCCTGAATAAAATCTAAATCAATAAAATCAAATTTATTCTCAATTGTCACTTTGCCTTTAAGCAAATCAACAGATTGTACTTTGATATTTTGATATACTTTTTTTACTTCATGAAGTGAAGGATTGGGTGTTCTGTCTGGTTGAATTAAACCATTAACACAGAAATTATTATCATTAGGAAAATCACCAAAATCGCCACCATAAGCCCAAAAATCCTGTCCATTGGCAGTTTTTTTGAGAAGCCCCTGATCCATCCAATCCCAGATACAACCACCTTGCAAAACCTTATATTTTTCGATTACGTCCCAGTAATCCTGCAAATTGCCAACACTATTACCCATTGCGTGGGCATACTCACACATAATCAGTGGACGGATTTGCTCTTTTGAAGCATATTCAATTAACTGTGGAATACGGGCGTACATCGGTGCAACAATATCAGTATGAGCATTTTCATCTGCTCGTTCATACTGCACTGGTCGTGTATTATCTCGTTGTTTTATCCATTTATAAGTTTCCTGAAAATTGATTCCATCACCGGCTTCATTACCAAGCGACCATGTGATTATGCAGGGATGATTTTTATCCCGCTCTACCATTCGTTCAGTTCGATCCAAATGTGCCGCCAGCCAAAGCGTATCTTTGGCAATTGTGTTTATTTCCACTTCCCAACCCATTCCGTGGGATTCTATATTGGCTTCATCAATGACATATAAACCATACTCATTACACAGTTCATACCATCGAGGATCATTAGGATAATGAGCAGTTCGCACAGTATTAATATTATTCT
Organism: Fidelibacterota bacterium; assembly: GCA_029939785.1. Classification (GTDB taxonomy): domain Bacteria; phylum Fidelibacterota; class UBA2242; order UBA2242; family JAFGTP01; genus JAOZSG01. The sequence continues at coordinate 4,439 of JAOZSG010000203.1, forward strand.
GCTTCATCAATTTAATATCCTGAATCATCGATTCTTCGGAGACAACATGACCTGTGACCGGATCATGTTCATGTCGGTTAACGCCTTTAATGTAAATTGCTCTACCATTAACCAGAAACTGAGCATCTTTTATTTCAATATTACGAAAACCGGTTTTTGTGCTAAGAATTTCAGTTATTTTCCCTGAAGGATTTATAAGAGATAAAATTACTGTATATAAATTTGGAGTTTCTGCTGTCCATTTTTTAGGATTGGAAATTTTTTGTTGAAATTGAACCTGTCCCTTTTCAGTCACTTTTTTTACCATTGCTGAAAAAATTGGATTTTTATTATTATCCAACATATCCAATTGAACTTTATAGTTTTTTAACGGTGATTTATCAATAGTTTCTAATTCTATATCGATATTTAGTAAACCATTTTTATATTTCTTATCTAATCCTGCTTTTACAAAAAAATCTCGTATATGGGTTTTGGGAGTAGAATATAAATTCACATCTCGGTCGATACCACTCAACCTCCAGAAATCCTGATCTTCCAGATAACTTCCATCACACCAACGATAAACTTCCACTGCTAATAAATTCTCACCGGCAGTCAGATATTTGGTAATATCAAATTCTGCCGGTAGTTTGCTACCTTGACTATATCCAACCTTTTTACCATTTACCCAACAATAAAATGCCGAACGAACAGCACCAAATTGTAAAATTATACGTCTTCCTTGCCACTCATCTGGAATAGCAAACTTATGACGATAACTCCCAACAGGATTATAATTATTTGGTATTTTAGGCGGATTGGCTGGAAATGGATAATTAAAATTAGTGTAAATAGGTGTTCCATATCCATGCAATTCCCAATTGGAAGGAACTGGAATTTTGTCCCATGCAGAATCATCAAAATCTGATTTGTAGAAATCTTTTGGACGAATGGCAGGTTTTCGTACCCAATTGAATTTCCAACTACCATTTAATGATTGATAGAAAACAGACTTAGTTCGTTCACCTTCAAAAGCCTTTTGAACATCAGTATAAGGCATTAATGTACTATGTGGTGCTAATTTATTTTGCCCGAACATTTTAGGATTTTCCCAATTCGGAACATCCTGTGCCTGTAGGACAAGTACTGACAGAATTATCAAAATAATTCCATTTAAAAATAATTTGTTCAATTTTATTATCTCCATTTATCTATAATAATTAATGATATTTCCTAAAATTTGTTTTGACGGGATTAACGGGATTTACAGGATAAAAAAAACTATCTAATTAATCCTGATGAATTCGTAAAAGTATTTTTAACCACCATGCTTCACAATGTTTCGCATAACACAGCAAGGCTTGTTGTAAATCCGGCCACTGACTGGCAGATCACGCTGAGGGAAATCTTTAATTTTTAATAATAATCTCTGCGTCCTTTGCGTCCTCAGCGGTGAAAATTTCTTTTTTTTCGGTTTTATCAATCTAGTAAATCTTGTCTAATTATTTTTCCTAATCATTCCAATTATCCGTGCGGAATGGTGAAGCAGGCAAACCTTCTTTATTATATAAATTAGCATGTGATGGATTTATAGACCAGGCGTAACGCACAGCTACAGGTTTCGGGATTTTTTCATTATAAACTACAACTTTATTACCATCTATATAAGCCTTTGCCCAGACAAACTTTTTATCAGCACCGGCAATAGCAAATTCATTCAAATAACCAAATTTATCATTAGCAATTAGTCCATTGCCTACATGATTAAAACTGATATATGCCTTACCATTTTTAATTTTCATTGAATCATAGATTGGCCCGGAAAAAACTAAGTCTCTGTCATAAGCAACTTTCAAAGCTGACAAAGCCAACCGTTTGCCCACATCCTGTTTATTGGTGGGATGAATATCCATTTCAACACCCAGGTCGATAGCAACTGCCATTCCTGTATTTGGCAAAATAAGTGTTTTGAATTGTGCTTCTCTTTGCTCTGCCCAATCACTTTTTTCAGGCTCATCATTTGGAGTACTATAATTATGTAATTGTACAAACA
>JAOZSG010000204.1:0-223 GCA_029939785.1 Fidelibacterota bacterium
AATTACTTGATAATATAGTTGAATATGAAATACCAACATTAGGTATATGTTTTGGACATCAACTTATTAATAAAATTTTTGGTGGAAAAATAATAAGGAATCCACTTGGGATGGAATTGGGTATTTCAAATATTCAATTAACTGTCGATGGTTTAGCGGATACAATTTTTGGTGCTTTATCACCAGGTTTACAAAAAATATTTGCATGTCACACAGATATAGT
>JAOZSG010000204.1:233-6397 GCA_029939785.1 Fidelibacterota bacterium
GTATCACTTGCATGGAATGATTTTAGTCAGTATCAGGTCACAAGGTATAGAAACTATATATATACTGTTCAATTTCATCCTGAATTCAATATTAATATTATGCACGCTTATATAAATAAGTTTATGAGTTTAAAACATGATAATTTTGCAATTACACCGTTTAATATTCAATCTGCTAAATCAACAATTCGAATGAATAAAAATCCTAATAATTATAATATTGTCTTGAAAAATTTTTATAGGTTGATTCAGAATCAAAATGTTCATGACTAATAGTAATTTATGACAACTGAATTTATTTTTAGTGGTCAAAAAAAATAGTGTTGATGGTTTATAAAAAATAAAAAGGAGTAGATAATGTCAAAAAAAATTTATAGAAGTAGAGACAATCAAATTATCGGAGGTGTATGTGGAGGACTTGGTAACTATCTCAATATTGATCCGGTAATTGTTCGGATTATCATGTTGGGATTATTTTTTGCAGGAGGTTTCGGTTTTATTACTTATATAATAGCATGGATTATTATTCCAACAGAGCCTATTGGTTATTATCATAATGACAATCCGGATCAAAATTTTTCAGAAACCCATACATTTGATAAAAATAATACAAAAGTAATTATTGGGATTGTGCTGATTGTTTTTGGATCACTTATCGCTTTGGATCAAATTTATTTATTTACTCATTTAATTGATGATGTTTTTAATATTACCTGGAAATACTTTATTCCAATCGTTTTAATTGGAAGTGGTGCTTATATAGTAATGCAGGAGAAAAATAGTAATGACAACAATAAGAATACTAAGAAAAAAGAAAAAACAGATTTTACAAAGTAAATTTTCTTAAAACACAAATAAAAAAACGTTTCCTAAAACAGGAATATACAAAATGTAAAAAATATTACAGACAAAAATTGAAGATATAAAGAATATCTGTCAAACACTTAAAATAAAAAGGCTTTATGCATTTGATTCTGTAGTTACTGGTAATTTTAATAAAAATAGTGATCTGGACTTTCTTCTTTCCTTTTTTGATGATTTATCAATAAAAGAATACACAGAAAATTACTTTACACTTCACTATAAATTTCGAGAATTATTTAATAGAGATGTTGATATTATCACAGAACGCTCTCTATCAAATCCATATTTTATTGAGAGTATTGATGAATCAAAGGAATTAATTTATGAATCGTGAAATCAAAAAATATTTGTTTGATATCAAAGCATCAATAGAATCAATAAATAAGGAAAATTCTATTTTTTTTGACTCCAGTCAAGAGCTCCAACAGGGCACTCCGGTAAACACGCACCACATTCTGTACAACTTAATGGTAGTGGATCTCCATATGCTGTTATAAGATTTGTATCAAATCCTCTATTTACAAATCCTAGTAAAGTTTGATTAACAACTTCTTTACAGATTTTTACACAAGTGCCACATTTGATACATTTATTTCTATCAAGAATAATTTGTGGATGACGGGTGTCATAATTGAATTTTCTTTTTGCTCCCAAAATTGCTTCCGGATGAGCTCCATTTGATTCTGAAAAGTCTTTCAATTTACAATCATTTTTTGCAGTGCAGCTACATTCGAAGCATCTTTCACCTTCTTTGGCGATTTCTTCTTTTGTGAAACTTCGGGTAGTCTCATTAAAAGTTGTTTTTCTTTCATTTAATGGTATATAGGATAATTTTTGTCTGCTACGCTCGATTGGCTCGTTCAGGAATACAAGGTCATCTTTTTTCAATGATTGCCAATGTCCGCGGGAAACATTGATTTCATAATCCTTTTTATATTGTTCATTTTTTAAATATGCAAGGATACCAAGAGCTGCAACTCGTGCACCTGCAACAGCTTCTACAACAGTCGCCGGACCGGAAACACAATCTCCGGCAGAAAACACGTTTTCATCCATCAATCCATTGTCACTATTTGCATCAATGTCACCCCATTTGTTTACTTTTGTACCAGATGGAGCAATTGTTTTTTGACCAATTGCAGCAATGATAGTATCGGCTTCTACATCATATTCTGAGTTTTCGATTGGAACAGGTCTGCGTCTTCCAGATGCATCAGGTTCGCCAAGTTTCATTTCATTACAAGTAATGATTTTCTTATTATTTTCAATCCGAACTTTAACAGGTGCTGATAGAAATTTGAAAATAACTCCTTCTTCACGAGCTTCATCGATTTCAATTTGTTCAGCCGGCATCTCTTTTTCTGTTCTTCTGTAATAACAATAGACTTCTTTGCTTCCAAGTCTGACTGCTGTTCTTACACAATCCATTGCAGTGTTTCCACCACCAATTACTACAGTTTTGCCTGGATTTTCACCTTGCCAGCCATTGGATGCGATTTTTTCAAGCCAGTTGATACCACCATCCGAATATTCTTCGCCTTTTGCTCTCATTGAGCTTGGTTTCCAGGAGCCTACAGTGATGGCAACAGCATCATATTTACTTTTCAGTTCATCTAATTGAATATCTTCGCCAAGTTTTTTATTGCAATGGATTTTGATTCCACCCATCTTTTCAAAATGTGAAATTTCTTTATCCAGTAAACTTTTTGGGAGTCTGTATTCTGGAATACCATATCGAAGCATACCACCCGGTTTGTCCATCATTTCAAAAATATCAGAAGCAACACCTTGTAATCTTAGAAAATATGCTACAGAAAGTCCAGCCGGACCTCCACCGATAATCGCTACTTTTTTGCCGTTTAATTCCGGACGTTCTTCCATATATTCTTCATAATGAAGATCTGCTGCTAATCTTTTAAAATCATTAATTGCAACAGGTTCATTTTTATCAGTTATATTACGTCTGCAATCCTGTTCACAGAATCTTGGACAGACTCTACCAATTGATATAGGAAGCGGGATTCGCTCTTTGATTATTTTTAAACCTTTTAAATGATTTCCGTTTTTTCCTGCCCGTACATATTCTTCTACACTTGCTTGTGCAGGGCAAGCGATTGTACATGGTGCTTCACAATCACCGGTATGTTCAGAAAGTAACAAATTCAATGCGGTTTTTCTCATATCAATAACTTCAGGACTATTTGATTCTATTATCATACCGTCGGATGCTGCTGCAGAACAACTTGGAAGGAATTTACCGGTTTTGGTATCTTTTACAACACAAACAAAGCAGGAGTTTGAATTACTAATTTTTTCATTATGACAAAGAGTTGGAATTAGAATTCCGTTTTCTTTCGCAACATCCAAAATTGTTTTTCCTTGCTCAGTAATGTAATTATTACCATCTATAGTTATTTTAATTTTACTCACTGATGCCTCCTCGTGGTATTCTTGAAATTGTATCTTTGGGACAAACTTCGATACAGCTATTACATTTTGTACATTTTAAATTATTTACTATGAAATCATCAGAAATTGCATCTGTTGGACAATTTTTTATACATAAACCGCATTCGATACAATTTTCTTTGTCAATGTAAACGTCAACTAATGCATTACACTCAAGTGCTTCACATTGTTTTTCATTCACATGTCTCAAATATTCATTTTTATAGTATCTGATAGTTGAGATCACAGGATTTGGTGCAGTTTGTCCAAGTCCGCAGAGTGAACCTTTTTTGATTTTGTCACCAAGGTCCTGAAGGAATGTGATATCTTCTTCAACACCTTCGCCGGCGGTAATTCTTTCCAGTGTTTCGAGCATTCTTGTTGTGCCTACTCTGCAAAATGTACATTTTCCACAACTCTCCCTTGCAGTAAAGTCAAGAAAATATCTTGCAGTTTCAACCATACATCTATTATTGCCAATTACAATTAATCCACCTGAACCCATGATTGCCCCAAGACTGGAAAGTGAGTTATAATCAACAGGTGTGTCAAAATGTTCAGCAGGAATACAGCCACCGCTGGGACCACCGATTTGAACTGCTTTTACTTCACTTTTTAATGCTCCACCGATTTCATATACAATTTCACCGATTGTAATCCCCATAGGCACTTCAACAAGTCCGGAATATTTCAAATCACCAGCTAATGCAAACAGTTTAGTTCCTTTACTGTTTTCTGTGCCAAATTTTGCATATTCTTCGCCGCCTTCACGTAAAATAATTGGTATATTTGCAAATGTTTCAACATTATTAATAAGAGTTGGATGACCTTTGTAACCGCTGTCTGTAGGAAATGGAGGTCTGAATCGTGGAGTTCCCCTTTTTCCTTCGAGAGAGTGGATCATTGCTGTCTCTTCACCACAAACAAATGCTCCTGCACCTTCTTTAATTTTTATAAAAATATCATGACCGTTTATAATATTGATTTTATGTTTTATAATATCTTTAATTGCAATTTTGAGATTTTTAATTGCTAATGGATATTCTGCTCTTACATATAGAAAAATGCTTGAAGCACCCGTTGCATATGCTGCAATGAGCATACCTTCCATAACCTGATGAGGAACAGATTCCATCATGGAACGATCCATAAATGCCCCGGGATCACCTTCGTCAGCATTACAAATTAATACTTTTTCTTCATCTTTTTGTGCAGCGAGAAAACTCCATTTTAAACCGGTTGGAAATCCTCCACCACCACGACCACGAAGACCGGATAGTTTTACTTGCTGAACAACTTCTTCAGGTTTCATTGCAAGGGCTTTTTTAAGACCATCATAACCTTGATTTTCAACATATTCATCATAAGAAACTGGATTTATTCTTCCTGCTAATTTTGTGACTTTTAAATATTCTTTTTCTTTTCTGTTACCACCAATTTGAAGTTTTGAAAAATCTTCAAGGTTCAGTATTTTGTTCAGATATTCTTTGGTTGGTTTTACGTTTTCATAGAATATTGACTCTTCATCTGTTTCAACTTCGATAATTGGTTCTGCATAGCAATGTCCAATACAGCCAACTTCCACCAGATCAATATCTTTTATATGTTCTGAAAAAAAACTGAAAACTTCATCTGCACCTGCAGCAACACCACAACTACCTGTTCCGATTTTAATTCTTTTTATCATAATTAAGCCTCCTTCTTATATCTACGAAGGATCTTTAATAAAGACTTTCGTTCTAAATTACCAAATACTTTTCCATTGATTGCGATTACAGGTGCCAAACTACAGCATCCAAGACAAGCAACAGTCTCCAGTGTAAATAGATCCTCAGCATCAGTTTCACCATCATTTATGCCAAGTTCATCTGTTATCCAGTTAGAGATTAAGTTTGCGCCCTTGATGTGACATGCAGTACCATCACAGACGGAAATGATATATTTTCCTGGTTTAGTTCTTTTAAACTGAGCATAAAAACTGATTACTCCCTCAACTTCAACCGGTGGAATAATAAAATAATCAGCAATATTTGTTAATTGCTCATTAGATACATATCCTTCTTTTTCCTGTACCATTTGAAGTGCCTTTATTAAGTTGCTTCTATCTTTATCCAATTTATTAAATAATGTTTTTTCGGACATTGGACCTCCAATTAATATGAATATTTTAAAAATTAGTAAAAATTATTTTTGTTATTTAAATCAGTTAAATAATCAAGAAAATATATAAAAAAAAACTAAAATAATCGAGTATAAAATTTATTGATTAATTTCGAGTATTGGAGTAAGAATTTATTTGTAATTATTTTGAAATGAACAAAAAATTAAGATAATATTATCCGTGTTTTCCTGATATTGAGAAATAAAGTGTTTAAATTTATCAAAACCGATTTCTTAAGGAGAAATTTAAAAATAATAGACATAATTTTATATTATATATCATGAGAAATCTATAAATTTATTCTTTCCACATTTTGAGAATTGATATTTATTTATTAAAGAAATAATCCAATTATGATGGACTCGTAAAAAGTCAATAACTAACGTTTATGTTTTACACAGCACAGTTGAAATTATTGTAAATCTGAATGAAGTTTCGGTTAGTGATAGGTTGATAGCGTAGAGATAAATTTTTGATTTTTTGTAATTGCTTTGTATCCTTCACATTATTTACAGAAAATTTCTTTTATAGGACTTTATCATAATTGATTTATGGCATATTTTTTGTCATACATCATGCCGACTTATAAAATGTCAGAGAGAGTTATTTTAAATTTTAAACAAGGAGATTAGAATGGCCACCAATAGAACTTACGTATCTGTTGAAGATTTTATGAATATGGTTGTTTCGA
>JAOZSG010000205.1 GCA_029939785.1 Fidelibacterota bacterium
AATTAAATTAAAAAATTTATTCCATTTGTTTTCCAATACAATGATACTCAAAACCATCATTTTTCTTTTGAACTGCATCATACTGATTTCGACCATCAAAAATAACAGGATTATTCAACCGTTTTTTTACTTCGTCAAAATCAGGACTTCTAAATTCTTTCCATTCAGTAATTAAGAGTAGTGCTTCAGCATTATTCAAAACATCATATTTTGATTCGAAATATTCAATTTCCTTAACATCTTTTAAATAACATGTCTGGGCCTCTTCTTTTGCTTTAGGATCATAAGCCTGTATTTTTGCACCTCTTTTAACAAGTTCCTTCACAATTGTAATTGCCGGTGCATCTCTCATATCATCGGTTTCAGGTTTGAATGCTAATCCCCAGAGAGCAAATATTTTTCCTGTTAGATCATCACCATACTTTTTTACGACTTTTTTTACAAGAGTCATCTTTTGTAAATCATTAACCTGCTCAACAGATTTTAATATTTCTGATGAATAATTATTCTCTCCTGCAATTTTTATCAATGCTCTAACATCTTTTGGGAAACAACTTCCTCCATACCCTGTTCCTGGATATATGAAATGGTAACCTATTCTCTTGTCACTTCCTATACCGATTCGTACTTTATTTACATCCGCCCCCACAAGTTCACATATATTTGCTATTTCATTCATAAAACTAATTTTTGTAGCAAGCATGGAATTTGCAGCATATTTTGTCATTTCTGCACTTTTTACATCCATTCCAATAAAACGTTGATAATTCATTGTAAATGGACGATATAGTTCTTTCATTATTTCAAGGGATTTTTCATTGTCAGCACCTACAACTACCCGATCCGGTTTCATAAAATCATTTACAGCAGCACCTTCTTTAAGAAATTCAGGATTAGATACAATATCAAAATCAATATCAACTCCGCGTTTGTCAAGAGTTTTTTTAATTGTCGCTCTTACTTTATCTGCAGTTCCAATTGGAACAGTAGATTTATCAACGATAATCATTGGTTTAATTAAATAATTTCCAATATCTTCTGCTACTGCTAAAACATATTGCAAATCAGCACTACCATCTTCACCCATTGGAGTACCAACAGCAATAAATGTAATGTCTGTTTGTTCAATTGCCATTTTTATATCTGTTGTAAACTTTAAATTTCCACTTTTATAATTATTCTGTACAATGACAGCTAAACCTGGTTCATATATTGGAATCTGACCATTTTTTAGAGTTTCTATCTTTTTTTCATCAATATCTACACAAATTACATCATTACCCATTTCAGCAAAACATACACCTGTAACAAGGCCAACATATCCTGTTCCAATAACTGATAATTTCATATTCTTACTCTCCTGTTAAAATATTAAATATATTTACTTTCATCATTTTCATAAAGTTCCCATATTTCCTGAGTTATTTCTCTTGCCAAATCCATATAAATCAATGCTTCATTGTAACTGATAATCTTATCAATTTTATTGTTAATAATATTTGATTTATCAAATAAATAATCAAGTGATTTAATGAGTTTCATATCGATATCAAAAATAATGACATTAGATACAATATCTAATAATTTTTGCAAATTGTCAATATCTACATTATCTAATCCCAGATTATATTCATAAATAACTGATTTTAGAGCTTTTTCAATTGCAGTTTTAGATAAAAATGAAAAAACTCGGGCATTATCATCATCATCATAAGATGAATCAATTACTTTTAAATCCGAATCAGCTGCGTTAATCCATTCACGTGTAGAATTTCGCATAGAATCCTCCCAATAAAAAAATTACTGATGAATTAATTCAACTCATCATTTTTACACACCAATATCTATATTCAATTGAGATTTATCAAAATCTCAATAATAAAAAAAAATTACCGTTCGTTTTTGTTATAATATTTGATCTGCATCTTTATAGATGTTTTTTACATCATAAATTGTTGTTTTATCACTTTTCAATTTACTTATGTTTAATTCTAAAAATTCATTATGTGCTACGGCAAAAACTATACAATCAAAACCGGCAGAATAAACATTTGTAGAACTTTTAATCTCTTCTACACGTTTTAACAAGTCATCATAATTTGAAATTAATTTAATTCCATATTCTTCATGTACTTCTTTTTCATCGGCCCATGGATCATAAACATCTACATTACAACCAAATTCATTAAATTCTTTAACAACGTCAATAACTCTTGAATTACGAATATCCGGACAATTTTCTTTAAATGTAATACCCAAAATCAATACTTTTGCCCCAAGAATCTTACGACCTTTATTTATCATTAATTTAACTGATTCCTGTGCAACATAAGGTCCCATAGAATCATTAATTCGTCTTCCTGCTAAAATAACCTGTGGATGATAGCCAATTTCTTCTGCTTTGAATGTAAGATAATAAGGATCTACTCCAATACAATGACCTCCAACTAAACCTGGTCTGAAAGGGAGAAAATTCCACTTTGTTCCTGCTGCTTCCAAAACTTCAATTGTATTAATATTCATCATATTAAATATTTTTGCGAGTTCGTTTACAAATGCTATATTTAAATCTCGCTGAGAGTTTTCAATAACTTTTGCTGCTTCTGCTACTTTTATTGAAGTAGCAAGATGAGTTCCTGCTACAATTACACTTTTATACAAATCATCTACTTTTTTTGCAACTTCAGGAGTTGATCCGGAAGTAACTTTTAAAATTTTTGTTACTGTATGAACTTTATCGCCCGGATTGATTCTTTCCGGTGAATATCCACAGAAAAAATCTTCATTAAATTTTAATCCCGAAAATTTTTCCAAAATAGGTACACATACTTCTTCTGTGGCACCTGGAAAAACAGTTGATTCGTAAATAACAATATCACCTTTTTTTAACACTTTACCAACAGATTCACTGGATTTTTCTAAAGGTGTTAAGTCAGGTCGTTTATTTTTATCTATGGGAGTCGGTACAGTGACAACAAAATAATTGTAGTCATTTAAATCTTCAAGATTGCATGTATAAGATAGCATTGTAGATGATTTAAGATTCTCAGGTTCTACTTCAAGAGTTTTATCAATTCCATCTCTTAGTTCATCGACTCTATTTTGATTAATATCAAAACCAATTGTATTGTATTTTTTACCAAATTCTACTGCTAATGGTAAACCAACGTAACCAAGGCCAACAACTGCAATTTTTATCTTTTCCATTTTTTTCTCTTTCACATTAACTGTCATCCTGAGCCCGTTGAAGGGTGGTCGAAGCTCTATCTGACTGATTTTCAATTTTTCATAGATCTTTTGACACTACCAAATAATTTCTATATCAACAAATTCTTATTTTTTATCTTTACCATAATACTGATAATAATTCATATAAGAATAATATGAGTAATATGTATTATGTTTGGTTGTCTGGTTAACAATTACACCTGAACATGATAGATTTAAACCTTCCAAATCAGAGATTAATCTTAAAAATGGTCTTCTTCTGGTTTCACCAGCCTTAATTACAAGAAAATGTTTATCTACATGTTTTGCTAATATTAATGGATCTGTAACAGCAGCAAATGGTGGTGTATCAAATAAAATAAAATCAAATTCTTCCTTCAATTTCTTAATCAAATCCCGCATTTTTTCCGAATCCAATATTTCCGATGGATACTCAGGAATACCTCCTGCAGTAATTAGAGAAATGTTATCATTATTGGTTTTTCGAATAATAGTATCAATATCTACATCATCATCAAGTAAATATTGAACCAAGCCTGGTTTTGATTTAAGTCCAAAAATATTGTGACACATTGGTTTTCTTAAATCACAATCAACCAATACAGTCTTTTTTCCCAAATGACCGATGGTTATTGCAAGATTTGCAATTGTTGTTGATTTTCCTGCTCCGGCATCGAGGCTGGATATCATTATTGCTTTAACATTTTCATTTGTTGATGATAAGGTAATATTAGTCCTTATTGCTCTATAAGCCTCAGATATTGGAGATTTGGGATCATAGTGTGTAATAATTGTATCTTGAAGTTTGTTTTCAGACCTCTTTTTCCCCTTTTTCATTTTTCTGGAATATCTTTTTAAGGCTCCTTTGTAAATATATGGAATGGCACCTACTATTGCTATTCCTCTAAACTCTAAATCTTCTAAATCATTAATTGTGTCATCAATAAAATCTCTGAAAAGTGCAAAAGCAAAACCAAGTCCCAGACCCATAATCAATCCTAATAACAAGTCCTGTTTTGCATTTGGACTAATTAATTCAGCATAAACAGCTTTGTCAATAATTCTGATTTTTCCACCTTCTGAAGCTTTCTGAATTTGTGCTTCTTCCATCTTTTGACGCAGAAAAAGATAACTCTCTGATAATACCTGCCTGTTTCTTTCAAAACGTACATATTCCAGTTGTTTTGCCGGTAATCCATCCAACTGTTTGTTAAATCTATTAATAATTTTCTTTAATTCTTTTGACTGAGCATATAGACCTGATAATTGAGCATCAATCTCTAACATTCTTTCAACAAGATTTTGAGAATACTGTAAAGGATCTGCAACAGAAATACCCTCAGTAATTAATCTGTTTGTTTCATTGGTCAGTTCCGTTTGAATATTTTTAATATCTCTTCTTATATTATTAACAGCTTGATGTTGTTGATTACCAGATTTATTCGTTCTAATTAGTTCCGCTTCTTTTTCAGACAATTCAGTTCTTAATGCAAATAACCTGGAATCAATAGAACTCGATAGTTGTTTTGCTAATTCTTTTTCTTTGGTATTTAATTGTTTAGCTAAAAAACTTTTTGTGTTTTCAGCAATCTTGATTTCGGCATCAGTATTATAAAATTGAGTTTCAACTGTAGTGATTTGCTGTATTAGTGGTTCAACTTCTCTACCGGCAGTGAATACTTTAGCTCCTTCTTGATATTTTTTCAATGCATTTTCTGCTGCAACTAACTCTTTCTTTTTTGCATTTAATTGCTCAGTTAAAAAGTTATGTAATTCTATAACTTCTTTGGAACTCCATTCTGCATCGGCATTCTGATAAGTTTCAACAAAAGTATTTGTTAGCAATATTGCTTCAAGTGAATCAATACTTTGAAAATTAATATCTAAAATATTTGTCTCTCTTCTATTTGATACTCCAATCAATTTTTCTGTTTTAATCTTGGTAACGATATCTTGAAGTTTTATTGATGTACCATATCCTTTATTATCCTCTTTTTCATCCATAAATAGAATTTTTTTAATTAAATCTTTAATATTCTGTTTTACAACTGTTGCCTGTGAACTATATTCTCTTGTACCAAATAAATATAGATTATCTTTATAAGGTGAGTTCCATAATTCAACAACCATTTTTTCAGCAATATATCTTGAATTTAATATTTCAATTTCATTTAACATTGTAGCATCATTCATTGTGCTTCCAAGATTAAATACGGATTGCATTTGATTTTCATCTTCTACCATTACAACTGCATTTGCAGTAAATACCGGTTTTGAAAAAAATAATTTTACAAAAGATAAACCAAAAACAACAATTGTGATTAATATTACCCATAAAAGATTATTAATAATGATTTTATAATAATGCTTAAGAGTCTTTGGTTGTTCTGCTTCATTGTATTTTTGTTCCATAATAATATTCCTATTTTACCATTAATTTAAATTTATTGAAAATATGATTATTATCTAGTCCAATATTGTGATTGATAATAAATCTGAACTACATGTAATACTGTATTCAATATATTCATATGTGAAATCAACATATGTGTTGTCTTTTCTCCAATAATAATAGTATCATTGGGTCTGATATCTAATATAAGATCTTTTTGACCGGTTTGCATAAATTTCGTAAAATCAAGTTCAAACATTCTGTTCCCTTTTTCATCTGGCTCTTCTCTTATTATTTTTATGCTTTTAAGGTCAGCTCCCTGTCGTGGTCCGCCACAAATAGAAAGTAAAGTAACAAAATCAATTTGATCAAAGACAAGATGAGTTCCGGGTCTTGCTACATGCCCCCACACATTTACATACATTCTTATTACGCCATCTTGTCCGGTGAAATATTTTTGACCGGTAGGAGAAATATTTTGACCGGAAGATAAGTTCCTATATACACTTCTATCTTGACTATACACTTGTGCTTGTACAGAAACTGCTGATAATAAAAAAATTACAATAACATAGATTTTCATTTTACTCATTTTAATTCCTTTTTTTTCAACTCTTCTAAATATATATAACATTTATTTTTTATATTCAATAATTATATTTTATTTTTAAAATATTTCAATTTTTTTGT
>JAOZSG010000206.1 GCA_029939785.1 Fidelibacterota bacterium
AATATTAATAACAGAAGTTATCAAAAGAGGTAAGATATTAGAAATATTAACTATGATTTGATAGTAATAGGTGCGGGACCTGCTGGAATGATTGCAGCCGGAGTTGCTCATGAAAAGGGTTTAAAGGTTATTATTGTAGAAAAAATGAAAAAACCATGCTTAAAATTGGGCATTACTGGAAAAGGACGATGCAATCTGACAAATATTGAAAACAAAAAAGATTTTTTAGAAAAATTTGGGACAAAAGGTGAACGCTTTTTAAAACATTCATTATATACATTTGATCAACATAATTTGATATCTTTTTTTAATAGTTTAAATATTGATCTAATAACAGAAAGAGGTGGACGAGTATTTCCAAAATCAGGGAAAGCATTAAATATTGTTGGAGCATTAAAAGACTGGATTAAAAAAAAACAGATTGATATAATTTTAAATGCCCAGGTTACATCATTAATTTTGGAAACGAACTCTGTTGTTGGAATAGAATATAAAAATAATAAGGAAAGAATTAAATTAACAAGCGAATCAGTAATCTTAGCAACAGGTGGAAAATCCTATCCATTAACCGGCTCAACAGGTGATGGTTATCTAATAGCTAAAAATAGTGGACATAATATTGAAAAAATTTATCCTTCTCTTGTGCCAATAGAAACAGAACTGGACATAAATATTGCGGGTTTAAATTTAAGAAACATTGAAGCCTCAATAATATTGAATAATAAGTGTTTGTATAAAGAATTTGGAGAGTTGTTGTTTATGGAATATGGTGTTTCAGGTCCGGTAATTTTAACAATGTCTAAACATATAGTTGAAATGATTAATAATAAACAGGCAATTGAATTATCTATTGATTTGAAAACGGCATTAACGCATAAAAAGCTGGATAACAGATTGTTAAGAGAATTTAATAAAAGTCCCAAAATGACAATTGAGAATATCTTAAGAAAGTTATTGCCTTTTGAGTTAATTGAAACCTGTTTAAAAATGACAAAAATCACTAAGGATAAAACGGGAGGACAAATTACCGCAAAAGAAAGAAAACAAATACGACTTTGGTTAAAAGATTTTAGAATAAAGATAACAGGTTATAGACCCATTGAAGAAGCAATAATAACTTCAGGCGGAATAAACCTGAAAGAAGTTAATTCAAAAACAATGGAATCAAAAATAATAAATAATCTTTATTTTGCAGGAGAAATTTTAGATATAGATGCAAAAACAGGAGGGTATAATATACAGGCAGCATTTTCAACAGGTTATTTGGCAGGAATATCTGCTGCATTAAAAAAACAAATAAAGAATATTTAGGGGGATAAATGTTTATACCAATTACAAAAAATGAAATTGAAAAGCTTGGATGGGACCAACCGGACATTATATTGGTTTCGGGAGATGCATATATAGATAGCCCCAATATTGGTGTTGCTGTTATTGGGAAAATACTTCTGGGTGCGGGATATAAAGTGGTATTAATTCCACAACCGGATATAGAATCGGATAAAGATATTACAAGGTTTGGTGAACCAAAATTATTTTGGGGAGTTAGTGGCGGCAGTGTTGATTCAATGGTTGCAAATTACACAGCTGTTAAAAAATTTAGAAAAAGTGATGATAATACACCAGGAGGATATAATAATAAACGACCCGATAGAGCTTCTATAAAATACACAAACCTGATTAGAACATATTATAAAAACACTAAACCAATAGTATTGGGTGGAATAGAGGCAAGCTTAAGAAGAATAACACATTATGATTATTGGTCAAATAAAATAAGAAAATCAATATTGTTCAATGCAAAGGCTGATTATCTTATTTATGGAATGGCAGATAAAGCAATTTTAAAATTCGCAGATAAATTAAAACAAAAACAAGATCCTAAATCTGTAAGAGGATTATGTTATATATCAAAAGTAAAACAGAAAAAATATATTGATCTTCCATCTTTTGCAGAAGTACAAAAAAATAAAGAGAAGTTTCAAAAAATGTTTGATTTGTTTTATCACAATAATGATCCAATAACTGCAAAAGGATTGATGCAATTAACAGATAATCGATATTTGATCCAAAATCCACCGGAATATTTTTTAACTCAAGAAGAATTGGACAAAGTATATGAAATAGATTTTGAAAGAAAACCACATCCGGCTTATAAAACCAGAGGAAAAATAAAAGCACTTGATACTATTCAATTTTCTATGCCGATTGCAAGGGGATGTTACGGGGAGTGTAATTTTTGTGCAATTGCAATGCATGAGGGAAAAACAGTTAGATGGAGATCTGAAAAATCAATAGTGAAAAGTGTTACACAAATGGTAAAGCACGACAATTGGAAAGGAAATATTTCGGATCTTTGTTCACCAACTGCAAATATGTATGGATTTGAATGTATAAAAAAATTAAATCAGGGAAGTTGTGAAGATAAAAGATGTGTTGTTCCCAGTGTGTGTAAAACACTCGGAGTTAGTCATCGGCGATTTATTGGTTTATTAAAAATGCTAAGAAAAATTGATGGAGTGAAGCGAGTATTTGTTTCATCTGGAATAAGATATGATTTGATAGATTATGACAAAAAATTTGGTGATGAGTTTACAAAGGAATTAGTAGGTAACCATGTTTCCGGGCAGTTGAAAATAGCACCTGAACACACTGAAAACAACATATTAAAAATTATGGGTAAGCCGGGAAACAAAAGTTTGTTGAAGTTTGTAAATAAATTTTATCAACACTCAAAACTTGTAAATAAGAAACAATATATAACTTATTATTTTATTGCTGCTCATCCGGGGTGTAATTTAAATGACATGAAAAGCATGAAGGAATATGTCCGCAAAAACTTGTCTATTAATCCAGAACAGGTACAAATTTTTACACCAACTCCATCTACATATTCAAGTATGATGTATTATACCGGTATTAATCCATTCAATGGAAAAGAGGTTTTTGTTGAACGTGATGCATTTCAGAAAACAAAACAAAAAGAGGTGCTTGTTCAAAAGATTAGATATAAATGAAAATGGGAAACTAATAAGTTCCCACGGAGAAAAATCTGTTTAGTTCGGGAATCCGGGCTTTTTTTGCATCATTTAATGTGCCTTGATAAAGGACATAACCTTTGTCCAGAAATATTATTTCATCAGCGATTCTATGAATACTTGCAAGTTCATGAGTGACAATAACAATGGTCATGTTTAGTTGATTTTTTAGTTTAATAATGAGATTGTCAAGGTTTTCACTAGTTATAGGATCCAGACCCGCAGAAGGTTCATCACAAAATAAAATTTTAGGATCAAGTGCAATAGCCCTTGAGAGTGCTGCACGCTTTTTCATTCCTCCCGATAGTTCAGAAGGGAAAAGGTGTATAGCATGAGACAAATTTACCAATTCAAGTTTGACTCGAATTATTCTATCAATGATAGGTTTAGGGAGATTTGTGTGCTGTTCCAGAGGAATTGCTACATTATCTGCTACAGAAATTGAGTTTAATAGTGCTCCATTTTGAAAAAGCATGCCAACTTCTTTTAAATATGGCACAAAATCTTCATCGGATAAATTAATTGTTTCATTGCCAAAAATATTAATGGAGCCGGAAGTCGGATGGTGAAGCTTTAACACACTTTTAATAAGGGTCGTTTTGCCACATCCACTTCCTCCAAGAATTACTGTTATTTTGTTTTTAGGAATTGAGGCAGAAACGTTGTGCAATACAGTATTATCACCATATTGAACCTTAAGATTTTTTATGTCTATTACAGAATTATTCATAACTTTAAATCATATAAAATAAACTAAATATTGCATCAAAAATTATTACACCAAAAATAGCCGCGACAACAGACTTTGTGGTAACAATACCAACGCCCTCTGCACCACCTTCAACCTTTAATCCATAAAAGCATGCAACTAAAACAATATTCCATGCAAAAAAGAAACTTTTGCTCAAGCCGATAATTTCATCTTTTATCGTTAATGTACTAAAAAGTTGATGAAAAAAAGAAGCAACAGACAGATCGAGATAAGTAACAGCGATAGTTAAACCTCCAATAATTCCAACCGATACAGAGATTGTTACTAATAAAGGCATACATACAGTAATTGCTATAAATTTTGGTACCATTATGTATTGAACAGGATTTATAGCCATAGTTTTTAAAGCATCGATTTCTTCTGTTACTTTCATTGTGGCTATCTCTGAGGCGATAGAAGAGCCGGATCGACCAGCCACTATTATAGCAGTCATCATGGGACCCATTTCCCGAACCATGGAAATGGCCAGCAGATCAGCAACAAAAATATTTGCACCAAACTGTCTTAATTGTGCTGCAGATTGCAAGGCAAGAATAAATCCCAGGATGAAAGAGAGAAGTGATATGATGCCAACAGAATCTACTCCCAAAAGTAGACATTGTTGCAAAATTGACCCTTTTCGCTGACCCTTTCTGTTAAATATTCCTGTAATAGATAATATAACTATTTCAGATGTCAGAAAAACGAAAGATTTTAAATCCAGCATTGCATTATATACCAATTCGCCTGCTTTTTCAAGTGGTCTTGTTTTTGGTACTGGCGGTGATAAACTGATATTTTTTGAGGAAAAGGTGTGAATTGCATCCTGTATTTGTTTGGGTACATTATTGAGTGTAGTATTGGAAACAGAGTTGTGAATAATATTGTCAATCAATGCTATTCCCGAACTGTCGATAAGCTCAAGATTTTGAAGATCAATAATGTTAATATCTTTTATTTTTGATTTGTTTAATTTCTCATAGTAGGTATTAACATTTTCAAAGGTTAGAGAGCCTTTAAAAGAAATGGTTTTGTCTTTCATGTTAATATTAATACTCATTATAGCCCTTATTTTAGAAAATACGTTACACGAAGAGATAAACTATGTTTGCTTATAATATAGGACGTATTATCTGTATATTTATTCAATAAATTTAGTTTATAATAAATAGAGATATGTTTAAGAAGTCTTAGATTAAATACATTTTCCCAGTCTATAGAAATATTTTCTTTTTTGTCAAAGGGGAATAATACATCGGCATTGGTTGTATATGAGAGATTAAACGGAAGATTAAAGTTACCAACAACAGAAATTTCAGTACCAATATTATCTAGATTGTCCATCTCAGAATAAACCCGATAAATTAAGCTGTCTGAAGGATCTGTGTAATTATTGTCTATTAACGTAAAAACATTATTATAGTTTTCTTGTCTGAGACCAAAACCAGTACGTAAATTAAGTTTTGCACGAGATGAATTTAGCATACGATAATTTATTCCTATACCTTCTTTCATGATCATTGGATATAATCCATTGGAAATTCTGATGTCTTTTGTTGACAGTTTTCGTTCTATTTCATTTCCATTAACATCATTTTTAATAAAATTAAAATTAGAGGTACTATAAGATTGTGTTGGAAAAAAATGAGCATTCATGTCAAGACGACTATAAAACCCGAAGTTTTTAAACACAAAATAAACTAAAGTATTTTTAATATCAAAATCATCAGCGGATAATCTTGGTTGTGTGTCTGTTGTCTTGGATGCACCAAGATCTATCAAATTCCTCATTCTATAATAAAAAGGTAAATTAGTATAAATGATTTTATTTTCTAACTGAGAGTTTAAAATTAATGTGGTTTCAAATTTATTTTTATCTGCCTCGTTATTTTGATTCATATTAAAATTTCCATGTACAGCACTAAAAACTTTCCAGTGATCGGATAAGTCGCTTAAAGTCAAATCTTCAATAATACCAGCACCAATTAAATTTGTTGGATTCCCCTGATCGTCACGATTTACAACAAGGCTTAATCGTTCCAGTTTTCCTTTTTGAAGTAAAATTGTTGTAAAATCACGATATGTATTAAACGGCTCATTGTTAATAGTAATTTTATAGAGCCCCGGTTTTAAAACCCAAACCCTCTGTTGTTCTCCAAGTTCTTTTTCAACAGGAACTTGTGTTCCAAAACTTTCGCCGGTATTTGCATCAAATATTTCATATCTCAATTGTGCAAAATTACGTCTTTCATCTAAAACATCAATTAATAGACATGACCAGTCAGGTTCGATAATTGTTTTATAATTAGATCTAATCTGAATGTCATTTTTTACAATTTTTTGAGATTCTGTTCCAGAACCGTAATACATCTTGTATGTTCCAACAGGTACTGTAAGATCTGTTCCCGGACCTCCGTCATAGGTTATTTTGTCTTTGCTTACTAATTTATATTGTGGTTCATTATCACTTTGAGATAGAGCAGGAAGCCATAATTTACCCATTTGTAAATTTTCATTCATT
>JAOZSG010000207.1 GCA_029939785.1 Fidelibacterota bacterium
TTTAGCCCTTTCAGGGCAGTATTGATACAGGAATTATTTCTTTCTGTAAAATAATCATTTCTGGCTGCAAAAAATCATTTTCCTATATTTTAATTCAACATAAATAGAATTACTCCAATTCAACTCTTCTTTACTTCGTTTCGCAGAGCATGCCATTTCAACCAACCTATTATTAATCTTTCAATTGATCAACAGTCAAATTTAGAGCTGTTGCTAATTTCTCAAGCGTTTTAGTCCTCAGAGTATTTTCAATTTTTTCCATTTGTGATAAAGCAGCTTGAGATACACCTGCCCTTTTTGCAATTTCAGATTGTGTAAAACCTAAATAAGTACGCCAGGCTTTTATTAAATTCATCCCTTTTTTTATAACTAATCCAACAACTTCATGAGGTATTGTCGCTTCTTCTAAAGGCAACAATTTTAAATACTCTTCATAAGGAATGACAACAAATATCGGTTGCCCATTTTGCTCTATATATTGTATGTTAGTAGGTGTTTTCATTTCTTTTCTTAACCTCCTCAATGAGAATTGCAAAAGAGTTTGTAGTTACCAACTCTTAAACTGTATTCATCTCTATTGCTTAATTTCTTAATATTTGAACAATTTGGAAATTTTTTTAAGCTATCTTCAGCAAAATATATATTATTTTTCATCTTCTGATCTTTGATTTTTCTTAATTGTCTAAGAGCCTTGATTTTTCATGTTATTGTTATTATAAATCAATTTAAACTTATAAAATAAGTAAATCAATTAAAAGATATAAGTTAATTTCTGTTTTAAACTCCCTGAAATTTAGGTGAAAATCTAAAGATCAACCTATGACGGATTGACATACAACTTTTCGCTTAAAATGAGTTGGGACTATTGAAATAATCTTCGAAAGTTAGAGCACACCAATTCAACTTCGGAGTTTAATAATGCCCTTTTAGGGCATTATTGATACATGATTATTTAGTCTTGTAATTCTAAATTATCTTTACTAATATATATAGTAAAGTAAAAATTAGTAGGTAAAATATGAATTTATTATTTAAAGTAAAAATTTCAAGTAAAGGACAAATTACGTTACCAAAAAAAATTCGCAATCAATTAGATTCTGATTATGTCGATATTGTAGCAAAAAATAATAAAATCCTTTTGCAAAAATCAAAACCAATAACACAACTTGCCGGAAGTTTGAAAAAATACTCCAAAAATAAATCTAACATTAATGAAAAAGAAGTATGGGCTGAATATGTCAGAGAAAAATATAGTTCTAATTGATGCAAATGTAATCATACGATTTTTAATTGGGGATGGTGGTGATCTATTTGGGAAATCACAAAAAATTTTTCAGGAAATAGACTCAGGAAAATACAAAGCAAAAATTCTGGAATCAGTTTTGGCTGAAATAATTTATGTTTTGTTGAAAGTTTACAATGTTTCAAAAAATGATATTGTTAATTCTTTACTTCCTATTCTACAAATGAAATATGTAATTATGGATAATAAAACTTTTGTGATTCATGCTGTGGAAATATTCCATTTAAAAAATATTGATTTTGTTGATGCACTTTTGTGTTCGTATAAGATATTGAATAATATGGATGTTATTAGCTTTGATAAAGATTTGAAGAAATGTTGATCATACATTTATATTCAACTACTTCGTAGTTGGGATTTGAACTTTTTTGTTACCCCGAGTTTCACTCGAGGCTATTCATATTTAGCCCTTTCAGGGCAGTATTGATACAGGAATTATTTCTTTCTGTAAAATAATAATTTCTGGCTGTAAAAAAACATTGTCCTATATCTTCCCTTTTCGAACTCGTTCTGCCAATAAAATTAAGTTGCGTAAATCTTCTTTATTTTCTACTTTTTTCCAGTTTTCTACAAAGTTTTTATTTTGGATAATTTGTGCAATTGACATTAAAGCCCGCAAATGAAAAGACCTTTTATCCTCAGTACCAAGGAGAGCAAAAATCACATGAACAGGTGCTTTATCCTCATCAAAGATAATTCCGGATTTTGAACGTACAATAACAATATCAAAATGATTTTGTCCTTCTATAATAATATGTGGAATTGCCAGACCATCATAGATTGCAGTACTGAATTTATCTTCACGTTCTGAGAATAAATTAACAATTTTTTGTGAATCAATATTAAATTTTTCTGAAATAATCTCTGATAATTTTTCGAACAACTGATTACGACTTGCTCCTTCATTTAAATCAATAATTTTTGCTTTTTGTATAATTTTATCGAATTTATCAGCCTGAATATTATCTCTCTGTAATAAAATATCACGTAATTCATTGGTTAAAGTAGGTGTAACTATTTTTTGTGAAATTGCACCTTTCACAATATGCAAAAGTGCAGATTGTTTTTCATTTCTGGATTTTGAATAAAAGAAAAACCAAATTAACGAAATTGTAAAAAAGAAAAGTGTAATTAATAAAGGCATTATGCCCATTTCAATTATTAAAAAGAGATAAACAAAAAGTCCGATAATTTGTAGATATGGATAGAAAGGTGATTTATATGATGGTCGATAAGTGATGATTTTACTTTCACGCATTAATATTACTGATAAATTTACAAGAAAAAATAAAATCAACATCATTGTAGATGCAACTTTTACTAAACTTTCTAAATCGAGAATGGAAATAGAAACAATCATAAAAAACGCAGTCACAAAAATCGAAGTGATAGGAGTCTGAAACTTAATATGAACTTTACCAAAAAATCCAGGAAGCAAATTATCTTCTGCCATTGCTAATGGAATTCTTGAAGAGGCCATCAAACCTGCATTTCCTGTAGTAATAAAAGCAAGTATAGCAGCAATTGATAGAAACCAATACCCTATTCCGCCAAAATGTTTAGAAGCACTTAGAGCAATTGGATTTAATGTTTGCTGAAGTTCTTCACCACTTAATATTCCAATAGTGATACTAATAACAGCCACATATAGTATTGATATTACAATAAGAGAAGAAAACATTCCACGGGCTATATTTTGTTTTGGGTTTTTTATTTCCTCTGCAATTGACGCTACTTTAGTCAATCCACCATAGGAAATAAATATGAATCCCGTAGTAGTAAAAACTGATCTCCAGCCATTCGGTCTGAAAGGCACATAATTTTCAATTTTGATATAATTTACATTTAAGAATATATAACCAATGAGAATTGCAATAAGACCAAGCACCAGAATAACCTGAAAACGTCCACTTTCTTTTATTCCTACAATGTTGATAAAGGTAAATAGCAATGTAAAGGTAATCGCGATAATTTTCACCATTTCCGGACCAGCATCCGGGAATAATGGCTGGATAAAAAGTCCGATTCCCAATAAAGCAAATGCACTTTTCAAACTCAATGAAAACCAGGAAGCATATCCGGCAAAAGTTCCAAAAAGCGATCCCAGACTACGATGAATAAAAAAATATGTCCCTCCGGATTTAGGCATAGCAGTGGCCAATTCAATTTTTGAAATAATGGCAGGGACCATGAGAATTGAACCAAAAATATAGGCTAAAATAATAGCAGGTCCAACATTGGCAAAAACGACAGCAGGGAGAATAAACAGACCAGAACTTATCATTGCTCCTGATGCAAAGCAAAAAACTTCTAATACTCCCAGATCTTTTTTTAATGCCATTAATTTACCCTTATTTTTTTCGTTATCTCTATATTTTAAATTGAGCAATCATTTTATTAAGATTTTCTGCAAGTTTAACCAACTCGACAACACTTATTTTGATCTGTTGACTTCCACTACTCATATCTCCTGTAAACCTGCTAACTTCTGTAATATCTTTGGTTACTTCACTTGCTACAGTAGATGTCTGATTAACATTTTCATTTACTTCCTGAACTCCTTCAGAAGCCTGACTTATATTAGTTGCAATATTCTGTGTAGTTGTGGATTGCTCTTCAATGGCTGCTGCTACTACTGTCATAATACTGTTGATTTCATTAATAACATCAACAATGGATTCGATTGCATCTACTGATTCTTTTGTGGTATTCTGAATACTCTCTATTTTAGAATTTATTTCACTGGTTGCCTCAGCAGTTTGCTGTGCAAGAGTTTTGATCTCTCCGGCTACAACAGCAAAACCCTTCCCGGCATCTCCTGCTCTTGCGGCTTCAATTGTTGCATTTAATGCTAAAAGATTTGTCTGATCAGATATATCAGCAATTGTTCCGGTTACTTTACTAATTTCTACAGCTGCTCTGCCTAACTCATCAACTTTATCAGAAACATGTTTTGCCTTCTCTACGGCTTGGGAAGTTGTTTCATTGCCTTTTGCAGTATTTGTTGCAATTTCATTAATCGTGGTACTCATTTCCTGAATAGCAGAAACAACATCCTTTATATTAATTGTTGTTTGTTCGGTTGCAGCTGCAACACTATTCATATTTATTGACATTTCCTCAGCAGCAACAGAGACATTGTTAGCTTTATCTGCTGTTTGTTCTGAACTTGATGTAATCTGATCTGAAATCGCTGATAATTCGGTGGAAGATGTGGTCAAAGTTTCAACATTTGAAATAATATCTCTAAACATTTGTCTTAAATTTTTTGACATTTTGTTTAATGCTTCAGCAAGAATACCAATCTCATCTTTTTGTTCAATATTAACTTGTTGTGTCAGATCACCTTCAGCCATTTTATCAGCCATTTGAACTCCTTTGTTTATTGGAGAAGAAATAGAAAGACTGATAAAATATGCGATTATTATTATAATTAAAATAGAAATCAAAGAAATAATAATAATGTTAGACTGCAATGATTTAATGTATGCAAAGGCTTCGGATTCATCAATTTCAGTGATAATAGCCCAGTTGAGATTTTTTATTTTTAATGGATAATAACAGGAAAGTACCGGATTGTCATTATAATCCATTATAATTTCCGATCCACTTTTACCATTTAAAGCATTTCTTGAAGCTTCTGTATCTATTTTTCCCTTTTCCGGATATGCAAAACTTGCCTTTACTGTATGATTTGTAGGATCGAGATATGAATCTGATCGCATAAGTTTATCAGAGCCTATCAGATAGGACTCTCCGGTTTCACCCATTCCATAACGGGTAGTCATGACATCATTGATCTGATCAAGTGACAATTGAAATGCAAGAACACCTATAATTTCACCTGATTTATTAGTTAATGGAAATCCTGCAAACATTGCAGGATCATCATTACTCGGAGCATAGGGTGACATATCTATTAAAGACGATTTACCTGTATTTACTACTTTTGTCCATACTCTGGCAAGACCGGAATCCTTGTATTGTCCATGCCCGAGGTTTTCTCCAAGATCATTTTCTTTTGCAGCAGTGTACATAACATGACCATGCTTGCTGCAAATGAGAAAAATATCATATACACCGCTTGATTTATAAAAATCATATAATACTTTACCTGAATTTTCCCATATCCTATTAAATTCATCAGAACCAATATCATAATTTCCAGTCGGAGAAGTTTTCATATCATTATGATATTTTACTAATCTGTCATATAAGTTTATAATATCACTATTTTTACTAAAAGTTTCCATAGTTAAAAATGTATCATGAAAATATAATTCAATTGCTAATTTTTTTAATTGTGAGATACTTTCCAATTTTTCATAAACCTGTTTTGAGACTGCGCTCGAAGATGAATTAAGAGATATAACACCCACAATTGTTAGTGGAAGAATTCCAACAATTAGAAATAATACAATTAATTTTACTTTAATCTTCAAGTCCTTAAACTTTTTCAAAATACTTCTCCTTAAATATTATTTTTTTTTCTTTAATAATGACTGTAATAAACAAATTATTATAACAATAAATAATACTTCAATTAATATATATAACTATCGTGGAAAAGTCAAAAATTTTTATTACTTAACATCCTTCAATTCAACTGTAACAATTTTCGTAATTATTCAGGTGGATATATATTACAATTGATTATGCTAAATTCAGAATTCTGATGACAATGAATAAGAGTTATAAGAAAATGGAATGCACCTCTGGTGCTTGGAAAATTGAACAAGTTGTTTATCTTTGATATTTTATATTCTTTCCTTTCAGCCACAGCGTGGCGACTCTATTTGTAATAGCTATCAGACGCTCAAAAACCCGGGGTACCTTTAGGTACGAGAATCAAAATTACTGCCCACGAAATACGCGAAAAGCACTAAAATAATACAAGATTTTTTTGTGTTTTTTAGTGTCAGTCAGCAGCCGGATTTACAATGTTTCGTGGGGAAAAAGAAATTATACGCACCTTGAGTA
>JAOZSG010000208.1 GCA_029939785.1 Fidelibacterota bacterium
GAAAAAGCAGGTTCATGGTTTTCTTATGGTGATGCAAGATTGGGTCAGGGAAAACAGAATGTAATACAATTTTTGGAAGATAATCCAAAAATACTAAATGAAGTTGAAGTTAAGGTAAAGACATTTTTAGGTATCATTAAAGAAGAAAAAAAAGATAAAGAATAATTTACTAAATGACTTCTGTAAAAAAAAATAATGAAGAATTACTGATAACTGATATTTTGGTTCAGAAAAAAGAACCAACAAGAAGATCAATTTTTATTAATGGAAAATTTTCTTTTGGTGTCAGTTACGATACTTTTGGAAAATATAATCTTCAAAAAGGTGATAGATTATTAGAATCACAGAAAAAAGAGATTATTGATTTTGACAAATATTTTGTTGCAAAGGGATTTGCTTTAAAATATTTGTCAAATAGAATGAGAACAAGTTGGGAAGTCAGGAATTATTTATTACGAAAAGATATTTCTGAAGATATAATTGACAGGATTATTTCTGATTTTATTGATAGGAAATATATTGATGATGATACTTATACAAGAGCTTTTATCAGGGATCAATTAAAATTTAACAAAATTGGCTTGAATAAAATTCGCGATAAATTGTATCAGAAACATATTAATCCGGAAATGATTGACAATATTTTTAATGATGAAATAACTGATGAAGATCAAAAAGAATTGGCATTGAAATTAGCGTATAAAAAAATAAAAGTTCTTCAGAATAAAGATAAAAAAAGGGAAAAAACATATAAGTACTTAATTCAAAAAGGTTTTCAAAATAATATTGTAATAGAAATAATAAATCAGATACAAGAGTTGAATAATTAATAAATTATTATTAGAATAGCTACGGATAGCAAGGGACTGTAAATAATTTGAAAGATAACATAAAAAAATATAATAGTATAATCATTGTAGAGGATGACAGTGGTGTACACAGATTAATTCAAAAAACTTTAGAAAGAGAAGGTTTTGAAACTTTTTCCGCATATACTGCAAAAGATGCTATTCCATTAATTGCTGAAAATAGAAAATCAATTCTTTTACTAGATTTTATCTTGCCTGATATGAATGCAATGGAGCTTATCAATGTTTTAAAAAGAGATAATATTTTACTTCCCTTTATTATTTCTACTGGTCAGGGTGATGAGAAAATTGCGGTAGAAATGATGAAGGCTGGTGCCTTGGATTATATTAGAAAAGAAACAGGATTTCTTGACCTGTTACCACAAGTAATTCAACAGGTACGATCCCGGCTTCTTTTAAATGAAAAATTAATTCAAATCGAGAGAGCTCTTGAAGTAAGTGAGCATAATTTTCGTCAAATATTTGAGAAATCAGGTAATGGAATTTTTGTACGTCAAAATGGAGTTTTTGTTTTGGCAAATCCAACTTTATTGAACTCTATCGAATACAGTTTCGATGAATTTTATTCTCCTGATTTTGATGTGTATAATATTGTACATGAGAAAGATAAAGAACTATTAAAAGATATATTTATAAAATATATGGAAGAATCAGAAAAAATAGAAAATTTTGAAATAACCATAATTTCAAAATATGGAAAAAATATCAATTTTGAAATTACAACTGCTGATATCGAATGGAATGGAGGCAGTGCTGTTCTTGGAATCGCAAATGATGTAACAGAGTTTTATAAATTAAAAACTGAGATGATCAAGGCTGCAAAAAATGAGTCTTTAAATATTCTTGCAGGTGGTTTAGCTCATGATTTTAATAACATTCTAACAGTTGTTTTAGGTAATTTGATTTTAGTAAAATCAAAAATAAAAAGAGGAGAGGATGTTTTAGAAAACTTTGAATCAATTGAAGATTCAATTATTAGTGGTACAGGATTAACTCAGCAATTACTTTCATTTGCAAAGGAAGAATCTACAGAGACCGAATTAATTTCTCTCAAAGGATTATTAAAAAGAACAGTTGGTTTTACTATTGCAGGCAGTAATGTCTCAGCACGATTTGATTTACCAAAAAATCTGAGAGCTGTTCGTGTAGATACTAATCAGATTGTACAGGTAATAACTAATCTTGTAATTAATGCCATACAAGCAATGACTAACGGAGGTAATATTAAAATTACTGCTCGTAATATGGTCGTTAATGATAATAATCCGATTAAGTATTTAAAAAATGGAAAATATGTAAAAGTTTCATTTAAAGATGAGGGATGTGGAATACCTGCAGAACTTAAAGATAAAATATTTGATCCTTTCTTTACAACCAAAGAAGATGGTGGTGGTTTAGGATTGGCAACTTGTCTCACAATTTTGAAAAGACATAAAGGCTGGCTTGAATTAGATTGTCCGAAAAATGAGAGTGGTGCTAACTTTGTATTTTATATACCTGCTGTATCCGGAATAACATTAATAGATAAAAATTCCATAGAACTTCCTGATTTTAAAGGAAGAATTTTAATAATGGATGATTTAAGTGATATTCGAAATGCTCTGAAATATATGTTCCAGGATTTAGGATTTAATGTTGATACTGTTTCTAATGGTGATGAAGCTCTGGAAATATATAAAAAATCCTTAGACACAACTCCTTATGATATTGTTATTACGGATTTGACAATAAAAGGTGGCAAAGGTGGATTGGATATTATACCTGAATTAATAGAAATAAATCCAGATATAAAAACAATTGTTTATAGTGGATATGCTAATAATCCAATAATATTAAGACCTAATGAATATGGATTTTCAGGTAGTTTTTCAAAACCTTTTAATCGTCAAAAATTGATTGAAATTTTAAAAGAAGTATTCGAAAAATAATAAAGGTATTATGAATTTACTATTAAATCGTGATGAATATTGGATGAATTATGCCTTTAAGGAAGCTGAAAAAGCATTTCAGCAAAAAGAAATTCCTGTTGGTGCAGTAATTGTTAAAGACGATATGCTTATTGCAAAAGGTCATAATCAACGTGAAATGTTAAAAGATCCTACTGCTCATGCAGAAATTCTCGCAATTACTTCTGCGGCAGACTCTCAGGAATCATGGAGGCTTAATAATTGTACTTTGTATGTAACTCTTGAGCCATGTCCAATGTGTGCGGGAGCAATTTTAAACGCCAGGATTCCACGTGTTGTTTTTGGTGCTTATGATGATGAGGCTGGAATGTGCGGATCTGTAGATAATCTTTGTGATCAAAATTTATTAAATCATAATGCTATTGTAAAAGGTGGTGTTATGGAAGAAAAATGCGAAAGTATACTCAAATCTTTTTTTTCTAACATCAGAAAATTTGAAAAATAAAATAATATTCTTGTATAAATAGTTGATTTAAAAGGTGTTGTGATAATAATCGTAGAACTTCTATGATTATTTGATAAAATATATTAAGTTATTTAACATTATACTTAAATTATTCAATCGGTTAAGGAGGAGATAGATGATAATAGGAATTAGGAGAGAGGACAAAAATCTATGGGAAGGAAGAGTTCCTCTTATACCTTCAGATGTGGAAATACTTCAGGAAAAATATAATTTTAAATTTATTATACAACCATCAAATATCAGGGCTTTTTCCGATAATGAATATGAAGATGTAGGTGCTACAATTTCAGAAGACTTATCATCATGTGAAATGATAATTGCAGTCAAAGAAATCCCGAAAGAATTCTTTCGCGAGGGGAAAAAATACCTGTTTTTCTCTCATGTCATTAAAGGTCAAAAATACAATATGCCAAGTCTGCAAAAAATGATTGATTTGAAAGTCACATTAATGGATTATGAAAGAATAGTTGATGAGAATGGCAGACGTCTAATCTTTTTTGGGAAATATGCCGGTATTGCCGGAATGATTGATTCATTGTGGGCTTTTGGTGAACGATTGAAAAATGAGGGAAAAGAAACATTGTTTTCTGATTTTAAATACGCTTTGAAATACTCTAATCTTGAAGATCTTAAATCATCATATATAGAAATTGGAAAACAAATCAGTGAAAAAGGTTTCCCTGAAGAAATTACTCCGATGATAGTCGGAGTTACAGGATATGGTAATGTTTCAAAAGGTGCTCAGGAAATAATTGACTTATTACCAACTGAAGAAATTGATGCTGACGATTTAATTAATTTTGTAAAGTCAAAAAAATACTCAAATAAAAAAATATATAAAGTAGTTTTTAAAGAAACAGATATGTTTGAGCCAAATGATAAATCTCAAGTTTTTGATCTTCAGGATTATTTTAATAACCCTGGTAATTATCAATCAAAATTTGATCAATATATTCCATATTTGAATATATTAGTTAATGGTATTTATTGGGATTATAATTGCCCAAAACTTATTACTAAAGACTATTTACAAAAAAAATATAATAATAATTCTACACTAAAAGTTATTGGTGATGTAACCTGTGATGTTAACGGTGCTATAGAATGTAATATGGAATCAACAAACAGTGGCAATCCGGTTTATGTCTATGATGTTGCAGAAGATGACATTAATTATGGTGTTTTGGGAAATGGACCTGTTGTCCTTGCAGTTGATAATTTACCTTGTGAAGTTGCGAGAGAATCATCAACTTTTTTTAGCAATATTTTAGTTAAGTATTTTAATACCTTTTCCAAAACAGATTTTTCAAAAAATTATGAAAATGTAAATATTATTGATGATTTAAAAAGATCGATTATTTTATATAAAGGAGAGTTTCCGGACGGATATAAATATCTGGAAAAATATTTGGATAATGAGCTATTAATCAATTAATTATTTAGGAGGAAGATTGATGAAAAAAGTTTTGGTTTTAGGTGCTGGTTTAGTTTCAAAACCTTTGGTACATTATTTATTAAACAAAGATTTTGCAGTAAAAGTAGCCAGTAGAACGGTAAGCAAAGCGGAAGTACTCGTTGAAGGATTTGCCAATGGAAGTGCAGAAGCACTTAATGTAAATAATGATACACAGCTTGAAAATTTGATCAGTGAATGTGATTTGGCAATAAGTCTTGTACCATATACATATCATGTAAAAATTGCGAAAATATGTATAAAATTAAAAAAACAGATGGTTACGACATCATACGTCAGTCCTGCAATGAATGATCTTGATGCAGAAGCAAAAAAAGCAGGCATATTGATTCTGAATGAAATTGGTCTGGATCCGGGTATTGATCATATGTCAGCCATGAAGATAATTGATGACATTAAAGAAAAAGGTGGGAAAGTAACTAGTTTTCGATCCTATTGTGGTGGTTTACCAGATAAAAAATATGATGATAATCCTTTTGGTTATAAATTTTCCTGGAGTCCACGTGGTGTTGTGATGGCAGGGCGAAACAATGGACAGTTTTTGGAAGATGGTAAAGTTGTATATATACCCGGAAGAGATCTTTTTAAGCATTATGATGTATTTGATATTGAAGGAGCAGGAACTTTAGAAGGATATACAAATAGAAATGCATTACCCTATAAGGAATTGTATGGTCTAAAGGATGCAAGCACAATTTTCAGAGGAACATTGAGGAATGTAGGCTGGTGTTATACTATGAAAAAAGCACAGGAACTTGGCTTGTTTGACGATGCAGAGCGAGAAGATCTGAAAGGTTTGACTTATAAAGAGATGACCTCAAAACTTATTGATGTTCCGGATAGTTATGATATTGAAGAAGATGTTGCATATTATTTAAATCTTGAAAAACATTCCACAGTAATCAAAAAATTTCAATGGTTAGGTCTTTTTTCTGATGATCTTCTACCTGATGAAAATAATATTATGGATATGTTTAGTGCATTGTTGCAGAAAAAATTAAGTCTGGGTGAAAATGATCTGGATTTGATAGTTTTATACCATAGTTTTATAGCAACATATCCAGATAAACAAGAATTAATTACATCAACTCTTATTGATTCCGGTATTCCCAATGGTGATTCTGCAATGTCAAGAACTGTTAGTTTACCGGCAGCAATTGCGGCGAAAATGATATTGGATGAAAAAATTGATATTACTGGAGTGAATATTCCGGTAATGCCTGAAGTTTATAAACCGGTATTAAAAGAATTGGAATCAATGAATTTAAAATTTATTGATAGGGTTAAATTAATTTCAGAATAATAAAATATATAATTAAATAATTGTTTGAGAGATAAAATCCCGAGAAGTAATTTTCGGGATTTTTTTTAATTGATGATTCGCCTTGAGTTTTATGAATTTTTGCAAGGTTCTTGCCTTGTATTTTTCAAATTTTTAGGCTTCCGAAGATTATTTTGAAAAAGTATGGAAAAATTTAGAAAATTTTACTAATTCCAT
>JAOZSG010000209.1 GCA_029939785.1 Fidelibacterota bacterium
ATTGATAAATATTTTTTTACCATTGCGAACTTATCTCCAATCCATAATAAATTTCAGGGTTTAGTTCTCTGTTGATAGCGACAAATGAATTGGTCCACAATGCACGATCATCAAACAGATTATTTATATATAATGAAAATTCCGTTTTCCTGGATAATGATTTTGTAATTCTAAGGTTAAACATCCATCTGCCACCGTAATCATATAATTCGTTATCATACCAATTAGACATACCCTGATGAAATGTATAGTCTGTTCCATTAATTTCTCTCTGATATTCTACTGAATGATACTCAGTTTTGTTATGTTCAAATGGAATGTGTTGTATCTCCAGTGTCACCCATGCACCAAGTCTTTGACTTATATAATTCAATTGATAATCAATAATAACTTTTTCACGCCATTTTGAATAGGGTTTATACCAATTGGTTTCGCCCAAATCCAAATCGGCTCTGTCTGTATAGGTTGTGCCTTTACGGCCTGATGCCGAATATCTGTAAGTAATATTCATTTTAAATTGTAAATTTCTTATTCTTTTTGTACGAATCATATATTCTATACCATAAGAATGTCTCCAACCTAAATTTTCATAAATACTGTATCTCGCAGCATTAATTGTATCAGGTTTTTCAGTATAACCAAAAGGATATGTGCGTGATGAAGGACTGTTGTCAGAATTTGTATAATAACCCGTCAAAGAAAAACCAATGATTTTGTTTGGACTCCAATCGATTGAAGCTTCATATTTTGTTGTGGCATATCCCTGTAAATCCTGATTTTGTTGTAATTGCATCTCTTCGACAACTGAATCATTTAATGTATATTTAAAATATGCCGGTGCTTTATAAAGATATGCAAGAGAAACTGCCTTTGCACTTGTTCCTGCTCCAATTCTGAATCGTAAACCATCACTGATAAAATATTGTAAATTGAAACGAGGGCAGAAAAATTCACCATTTTGTGTATCTAAAAAACCTTTGGAAAAGTCTATCCCTTTGGGATTAAATGCTGTATATCTCAAGCCAATCATTAGATTATATTTTCGGGAAAATAGTTTTCCCCGGATTTTATCCTGTATAAAAAAGCTATACTGATTCATTGGATCATACTCGTCATAAGCATAGGACCTTTGAGTTGAGTAAACACCATAATAATTCCAGAAGTGATCCAAAACTAACCCATTACCAATATTGCTTTCGAATTTATTATTAATGCCAAATAAAAAATCATGGTCATGATTCCCAAAACTGAATATTTGATTGTATTTCAGATTGCTGTTTACACTGACTCCATATCCTTTTATTTGTTTTTTACCGATATATCCAACCAGGGTTGTGTCTGACAATTCGATTCCTTCATAATTCACAACAGTATTACTATCTATTGTTACCTGTTCTACAAGATATCTTTCCTTGAAATCTTTTTTTCTGTTAAGATTTATATTAAAAAAACCTTTAAAATGTTGATTTTCTGATTTTTCATAGTCAAAAGAAAAAGAGCCCGATGTCTTATAGCCCTCATTATAATCTCTTATTTTATAAATTCCGACCGGAGCATCACTATCTAATATTTTTGTGAAAGTAAAATTTGATCTTGTTTTCAATTTTTCATTGAAAAAAGGTTTACTATAACCCAATTTTCCATATAGTCGATGATATTCATCTCCATCTTCACGGAGATCTCTTTCGCTGAATCCATAGTTAAAATGATAATCTATAGAACTATTAGACAGTTTATATCCTCCACTATAACTTGTGGTTTTTGTGTCAGGATTCAATTTCGCTTTCATCTTATTTTGCACATATCCTGATTTAGTTTTTACTTTGATTATACCATTACTAAAATTTCCATATTCTGCTGATGGAATACCGCTGATAACTTCTACAGATTCGATATTGTCCGCCGGAATTGTACGAAGATCTAATCCCGACCGTCCTGATGGATCTGCATCTGCCGCAGAAGACATTTCATTATTATCCACAATAATTGTGGTGCCAAATGATTCCAGAGCTCCATCAATACCGTCAAGAGAAACAGACCTGATACCAACTTTACTTTGTTTGGAAAGCCCCGGGTTTTGTGTCTTTTCAATACCTGGAATCAGATTCAAAACATCTCCAAGACTTGCAGCCTGCATGTGTTCTATTTCGCCGGAGCTGATTTTTCTGGTAGTAACAGCTTCTTCCGGAATAAGTTCTTCACCATGAGATTTGACTTCAATACTACCTATCATGAAGCAATAATCAGAACCATCATTGCTTTTTTCTCTACGATTTTTTCTTTTACCTTGTCCTCGACGCCAATTTGATTTTTGCAAAAGATAGATATTACAATCATAATTTCTTAATGGTTCAACTTTAAAATCAAAAAGAATATTTTTATAAAATCCCGGTTTTGAGACCTCAATCTGGTAAACTCCTGATGTAACATTACTAATGAAATAATTACCATTATTTTCAGTAATAACTGTCTGAACAATTTTGTTTTCAGGAATTTTAATCAGTTTGATGATAGCATCATTCAAAGGTGTCTTGTCTAAGCTGTTTTTTACTGTTCCGGAAATATCAGAGGCTAATAATAAAACCGGAAAAACCAATAACATTAATATTTTTTTCATATTACAATCACATTAAAAAGTTAATATAACTAATTGTTGAAGTATCTAATTTATTATTTTCATATTCAAAACAAAAGTATTATAAGGGAAATGTTAAATTTTTTCCCATTAAAAAATATTTCAGGGTTGATTATTTATAAACGATCAACTTTTATTCTATTTAAATTCTTTCAATGATTTTTTACCAAGACTCCCCAGTATAAATATAATATAATTGTCAAATCGTGTGCCAAATAAGAGAATGAATCAATAACGTGGGAACGATATATATTGTTATTAAGTTACACTCAAAATTTTCGACAATATTGTCGAAGAAAACAACAATAATGTCGGAAATATATAGTTTATTACTATCCTATAAATCTAAAACAATAAAAATCTAAATTATTCTGCTATTAATCATACTGCCCAAAAGTAATTTAAATCCCTATATTTATATGCAAGTAACTCAGAAGTAATTTGGAAGTTAGAATCACCTTTCAATCCATCAGAAGCCGGATTTATAAGCAGGTTCAAGATGACAGAGTTTACGAAATATGAAAAGAATTTTACTTTTTAACCGTAAGGTTTTTACAGAACTCAGTTAGTAATTTGTTAAAAATCAAATGATTAAGATTACACTCCTTTGCAATCTTTACTAGTCAACAGACTGATTTACAAAATAATTAGTGGTTAATTTTGGTTTTTTTAGAGTCTAACAAATGTAATATATTTCATAAATATCTATATGGCACTGCTTTTGTTTACTGTTTCTGACAAATCAATATTAAGGTAATGAACCAATAATTATTAGCATAAACAGAGAGGTCTAATGGAAAATATTATTGAATGTATCAATCTAACCCATAAATATGGAAATCGACTTGTTTTTAAAGACATGAATTTCAATATTGAAAAAGGCAAAATTTTTGGGATTCTTGGCAAAAATGGAATGGGTAAAACAACAACCATAAATATTATGATGGGGTTTCTCAGACCAACAAGTGGAAAGATTATGATTCTTGGAGAAGAATCTCATAAACTATCACCGAGAACCAGGGCAAAAATCGGTTTGCTTCACGAAGGTCATTTGGCCTATGATTTTATGACAGTGGAACAGGTTGAAAAGTTTTATTCCAAATTTTTTCCTGCATGGAATAAAAGATTTTATTATGAATTAATGGATATAATGAAAATGAACTATGATCACAAAGTTGGGAAAATGTCTTGTGGTCAGCGATCTCAGGTTGCTCTTGGGTTGATTATGGCACAAGATCCGGAACTAATGATTCTCGATGATTATTCAATGGGATTGGATGCAGGATATCGAATGTTATTTATTGATTATTTAATGGCCTATGTTCGGGATCATAAAAAAACAGTCTTTATGACATCACATATTATCCAGGATATGGAAAAGGTTATTGATGATGTTATTGTTATGGGATATCAAAAAATTCTCCTTCAAAAGCCTATTAAAGAGTTTCTTCAAAACTTTCACAAATTCATTTTTACTTCTGCAGATGACATAAAATTGAAACAAGATGAAGTTGTGGCAAATACAGAGTCTTTGAAAAATACTTATACTCTGTATTCATTTAAAGAATTGAATGATATTAAAAAATATTTAGATCAAAAAAACATTACTTATTCGAATTTAATAGAATCAACAATGGTTCTCGAAGAAGCGTTTATTGGTTTAACCGGAAAATATTAAGGAAAACTATGTTTAAAGCAATACTTTATAAAGAATGGATTAAAATACGATTATTTTTAATAATTGTAGTATCTGTTAGTATCTCTTCATTACTATATATTGGATTTGATGTCAGACATGCAATCGAAATGACAGGTCCTACAAAAAACCTTTTGGGTTTGATAACTTATCATACACGATATTTTTCAATGATTAAATATATTCCATTGGTAAGCGGAATTGCACTTGCTATAATCCAATTTGTACCTGAAATGACAAAAAATCGATTCAGACTTTCTTTTCATTTACCAATAGATGAAAGAAAACTTTTAATGAGTATGGTAACTATTGGAATTATTAATATTCTACTGGTATCTATTATTTTAATGGTAGGATTATTAATAATTGGAACAACATTTTATCCTGTAGAAATCACACAAGCATCATTAATGACATCTCTGCCTTGGTTATTGGCAGGATTTCTATCTTATTTTGCGGTTTCTATGATTATTGTAGAGCCTATATGGAAATTCAGAGTGATATATATGGTTATTACTTATGCTTCGTGGGAATTATTTTTTCAGGAATATGCTTTCAACCAATACGTCTATTCAATTTGGAAATACATATTGTTTATGACATTATTTTCAATCATTATCTTATTCCCGGGATATCGTTTGCGGAAAGGAAGTAAATAATGCTTTATAAAATTTCAAGATATGCAATAATTTTAATTATAATAATCATAGCTGGATTACAGTTGCCTGATTTTTATTGGAAATTAGTTTCAAAAAAACAGAGAAGGCCGATCATAAATTATAGTCATGTAATTGATGATTTTGTAGTTTACAGATTGAATGATAGTAAGACAATCCACTATGTTGACCTTAATGGAAAAGAATATACCAGGAAGGAATATTCTCAGCTTTTTCCTTTAAGATATTGTAATGATTTGGCTAAATGGGGAAAATTACCAAAAACATTCAAGGGGTATGAACTTGATATTCATACAATTCAAAAGAGCAAAATTCATTTTAAAACTAAAGCAAGTGATTTTAATTTACCTCAGATAAAATTATATACTCTATTTGAATCTAAATCAGACTATACAAATCTTGAAACTCCGGATGAAGTATTCAGGATTAATAATCGTATTGAATTTATTAATACTTTAACGAATAGTGTTAATGAAGAAAAAAGCCAATTGTTTACAAGTAAGTTAAAAGAAGTTGGGTTTAAATTCCCATCGCAACAAATTGCAGGAAATCCATCACCCAGAAAACCTTTTGATGAAGGATATTTTATAATTGATGCAGATGGATATGTGTTTCATTTAAAACAAATGAAAGGCAAACCATTTTGTGTAAAAACAAATATTCCTCATAATCTCAATATAAAAAAAATGTTTGTCATGGAGAATAATCTTAAAGAATTCTATGGCTGGATGATGACAGAATCAAATGATATTTATTTAATTACTTATAATGATTATAAACTAATTAAACTTCCTGTAAAAAATTACGATTCCAATAATATGTTTTTTGCCTTTTTTGGAGATTTGCTAGGAAGAACAATAAAAATTTCAAACAGTGAAATTACAACTTGTATTGCACTTGATAAAGATTATAATTTGATTGATTCATACAGTATAGATCTGGTAACTCAAAATAAAAAATTGGCAGGAAAAATTGAGTCCATTATTTTTCCGTTTTCCATTGATACATTATCATATCATAATAGTAGATTTATTCATTTTGATATTATTTGGGGAAACGCCTATGGTTTGATAGGAATTTTTCTATCATTAATAGTAACATTTTTTGTAAAGAAACACCAAAATCTGCCAATAAAAGAAAACTGGTTTGATTTTATTATTGTAGCCTTTTCTGGTATTTATGGTTGCTTAGCTGTTCTCATAATTAAACCCGAACATTGGGATTAAGTAAAATACCC
>JAOZSG010000210.1 GCA_029939785.1 Fidelibacterota bacterium
TAGCGGGTCAAAGGGAAAACGTGCCGCACGCAGGATGGCATCAACATCCTTTTCTTCGAATTTTTTTATTTCCACTTCCTGCAACATAGGATAATTGTATATAATATCAGTCTTCTTGTTAAAAGGTAAAAATGATTTTTTTATTGAAGGAATCACAGTTATTATACGGTCAAAAAATATTGATGAAAATTTTTCAAATATAAACATTCCAATAGAAATCAATCGACGAATAGGTTTTGCGATCCACTCTTTTGTTAAAACTTGTTTTGAAATATTTTCATGTGCATCATATACGACTGTTTTACCTTTTAATTTCAGGTACAATCCGATAGGAATCAGTTCCGGATCATGAAAGTGATAAACATCAGCATCTGATTTTTTCAATCTTTCCTTGATTAATTTTCGGATTGCACGACGATCTTTTTGAGTTTTCCATAATGGTAAGCCGTAGATTTTAACATTATTGATTTTTTTGTATTCAAAATCGGCCGGTGCATGTAACTCAACATCAAAATGTTTTGCTAAAGAGCTAGCTTCTTTAATAAAGATTCTTGTATCTTTCCATATATGAACTGATGTAAATATAAATATTTTCATTTTAACCTTAATTTTAATTCATGAAATTTTGCAATTTTTAGATATCTATAAATAAAAAATGAAACAATAACGATAACAAGAGATAATATGCATTTAATCAGAATATTGATAAGAATACCAAACTGAATCAACGGGCTTATAAAAATAAAAGATCCAAATACAATTATACTCCATAAAATCGAAACAAAAATATTTCTTTTATTGAATTTTAACTTTAATTTTTGTCCCAATATCAATATTGATGATAAACTTAAAGTTAACATTGCTAATCCTAAAGAGAATACAATTCCTGATACTCCCAAATTGAATATATAATTTACAGAGAAACCAACAGCTAATACAGCCAGTCCTAAAAAAGTAATAATATTCAAATAAGGAAAATCATATAATCCATCTAATATTCCTCTTAACAACAAATAGGCTAGAGAAAACCCTATAAAAGGAGTAATAAGTTTTAAATAATCAACAATTGTCAAATACCTTTCTCCAAACCAAATTTGAATCATCTCCGGTGCTAATAAATAAATAAAAGAACCAAATAAAAGTGGAAATGTAAAAACAAACTCTATAATCTGTTTTGCTTTGTGATTAATCTGTTCATTATTATTCTGAGATTTATAATGTGAAAATTTAGGTAAAAATATGATACTAAAGGGTTCCCCAAACTTTTGTACCATTCTTGTTATTGTAATAATAATTCCAATATATGCAGCTGCTGTTAAAGAAATAGTCTTGGTGGCAAAATATATAGGAACAAAATATATAAAAGCAATAATGAAACCACTGGGAGTTCTGGAAACACCATAGGTTATAAATTCCTTTATTCTTGTACCTCCAACTGTTGGAACTAATGATTTTTTTACAGATAAATAGTCAAATAATGGTATCGATAAATATATTACAGCAGAAATTAATGATACAATATAAAAATATCGTTCAATTGCAATTGAGTAAGATGTTCCAAAATTAATAAAATAAACTATACATATCTGGATTATCCAAAAAGAAATGGAAATAATATTCATTTTGATAAACTCATGTTTCCCTCTATAGAATCCAAAAGTTAAAAATTGAATACCAGTAGCAAAAAGAAAAAATATTAAAGGAATTATTAAATTAGATAAAGATTCATCATTAAAAAAAAGAAAAGATATTCGATCTTTAAAAAAATAAGATGGAATTATAATAATAGCATATATAGAAATAG
This sequence comes from Fidelibacterota bacterium, assembly GCA_029939785.1. GTDB lineage: Bacteria > Fidelibacterota > UBA2242 > UBA2242 > JAFGTP01 > JAOZSG01. Next base: position 1,805 of record JAOZSG010000210.1, read on the forward strand.
ATAATAGTAATGACCAGAATAAATAAACAAACCTCTTTGTCATATTAGCACTTATATATTTGCTGAGACTTATATGAAGGTTTAAGATGAAAACAGGAAATGCCAAATTTACAAACCTTTTTATTAATAATACAACACCGAAGCCCTCTTCAGATAATCTATTAGATAACACTCTAAGTAAAAAAATATTTAATAATAATACTATACTTTGCGAAATAAATGTAACTAATATTGAAAAATGAGAAGAATTTTTTATTTTAGATAAGTTCAAATTTCACACTCTGTTTTTAAATTTGTTTGCTCATTTCGTTGAGAATGATATATGGATATCCCAATTATCCCTCCCCAAAATATCCATAATACTCTATTATTATCCAGATCCCCACTAATCTGAGAATTAATTAAAATAAACAAAAAGCCCAATATCATCGGAATTGCAATGGAATTTGTATTCAATTTATAATTTTTAATATCAAGTATGACAAGCCATATTGCATATAAAAATAAACCAAGTCCAACTAAGCCAATTTCATATATAATTTCCCAAAAAATATTATGGGGGTAACCATAGGCTTTGTAAGTATCTGCAATCAAGGCAAAATTTCCTGCTCCGGATCCTATGAACAAGTAATGAGGATGCAGGGCAATGTCATCTTTAATTCTATTAATAAACATCATTCTAAGAGCAGAACTACTGGCACTCCACATACTATTATTTGTATTGAAAGTAGAACTGTCAAAAAAATATAAAAATCGGAGAAAAAATTGCGGAGGAAGGATGAGCACAAATATAAATAAAATAAAAATAGAAATGAATATCAAAGTGACTTTCCTTTGAATAGTCATATTAGAAAATAGAAAAATTTGAATAAAAATAACCAGAAGTGTAAAAATTAGCGGTCCCCTGGTATTTGATGCAATTAAAGATATGATCAAAGGAATTAGTATTAGAAACAATAAAACTCTATCTCTCATTTTTTTTGTTTCTATAATTTCTTGTACCCAAAATATAATCCCTAGACCCATTACTCGTGCAAGTCCAATAGGATCACCCCCGGACATTGTAAATCGAACAACCAATTCTTGTAAAAGAGTTCCACTTAGAAAATATTTTATTAAAAATATAATATTCAATATAGAAACAATTAAGATAGTATATTTAAATATTTTAACAAAATTTCTAATCTTTTGTGGTTGTTGAAAAATTATCATACTACCAACAAAATACACTACATTGAAAAATAAAAACTTAAAAACCTTTTCAGATCCATACATAATTTCGTTCGTATATATTAAACTAAATAATAATAATGCTGAAAAAATCACAAGGGTAATTAAATGATGTTTTTCCAATTTTGTTGATTCAAAGGAAAATGATTGTTTAAGTACTATCGAAAATACGGTGAAAATATTAAATAAAAATAACAGGTTCAACATAGGTATAGTGTCAGTTGGTAAACTAAAAATACTCTTAACAAGTGGAATAACTATGACAGCAACAAATCCAAACTCTTCATACCGTAAGGTAAGAAGAAAAACTGCAAGGATTAAAAAAATAAGTAAGATTAGCATATTGAAAAACAACTACTCTTTTATAATAAAAAATGAAACAGAGAGTAATCCTGCAACAAATGTTGTCAAAATACCAATAATTGCTCTTTTCGGTGAACATTTCCGCTCAGGACGAATTCCCCAGTCTAATATTTGTAATGTTGGTATATTTTTAGATTCATCTAATTTATATTTTTCGTATTGAGGACCTAAAAACTCTAAAACTTTACTCAAATACAATATGCTATATTCATATTTTTTTATATTGAGTCCTAATTGTGGAACTTGAGAAAAGGCTGGTATAAAACCACTATTTTTATTGATCAAGTTATTGTATTCAACATTCATACTTTGTAGTTCAATTTCTTTATTCTTTACAAGTTGATTATTTGGATTTAAAGATTGTTTCATTATTTTGAGTTCAGTTTTTATTGCAAAAATTTGACTTCGTAGTCGAAGTGCAGTTTCAACACCAACCGATGTTTGACCTTCCAAATTAATAATATCATTTTCCATCATATAATTTGCCAGATCTTCTGTAACAGTATTTAAACTATCGATTAATTCAAAATATCTTTCTTCAATATTTTTTCGGTCTTTATATGCTTTTTGTACAGAAAGTTCAATATTTGTGGTATCCAGACATCGAATAATATAATTGGTCATATCTGCCACTAACTCCTGATCTTTGTCAATTACAGAAATATTGATCTGGTACTCATCTCCCATTTCCATGGTATAATAATTATTAAATTTTTTAACGGCTTCTTCAATATTTTCAACTTCATATTTTTCTATAAGATTAAATCTTTTGACAACTTTTTCACGGAGACCACGACTTTTTAGGATTGCCATATATTTGAAAATACTTTCATTTTCACCAAGTAAATTACCAATACCTAAACTGGCTAAACCTCCAAGACCTGATAATCCTCCGGAGTTACTACTGGGAGAAAGAACCACAGCTGTGGCCTTATAACGTTTGGGTACAAAAAAACTGATTGCCACTGAGAGTATCCCAATGGTCAATGCAAAACCAATGATCTTCAACCTATTTTTCCAAATAATATCAAAATAAGTCACTAATGTTATATTATTGTTTTCCACAATTATCCCCTAAATATTTATTTTGTTGCTGCAATAAAGGTTAATACTACCGAGGTTATGGCAGACACAATTTCTAAAAATGACATTTCACCAAACAAAAAACTCTTGCTATTTCTTGGTACAATTATCACATCACCACGTTCGATATTAATATTTTCACCGGTTTCAATAGTTCCATCAAGATGTCTGACAATTAACTTATTCGGATTTCCGTCCACCGTATTTCCACCTGACATACTGACATAATCAAAAGGTGAATAACCCGGAAAATAATTAAAACCACCAGGCCTTTGTACAAAACCATTTACAGACACTCCTCTTTCATTCAGAATATCAATAACATCACCGGGTTTTAAAATTGTCTGATCAAATTTGTCCGGTGGAACATTGATGATTTGCTGGTTTCCATTTTTAGTTCTTGTTATATTTACATTTTGCAAATCAGCATTTTTACTGAACTTTGTTTGTCTGATTAAAAAGTTCATTAGGTTTTCATTTTCCTGGATGATATCATATCCGGCACCACTGATTGCACCTCTTATTACAATACCTTCATTATTAATATTACCAAATGGGACATGAATTCTATCACCTTCCAAAAAACAAGGATTATTGGATAAATCACCATTTTTTTTATATTTTAAATAATTTATTTTTTCAGTATTACCATTAGATCGAATAATTTCAATATCAAACTCTTTTGCTAATTGATGAAATCCGTCTGCTCTTTTAATAATTTCATCTAACCTTGTAACCGGGTTAACAACATAAAATTCAGGTGTAGAAACCGCACCGGATATTTGAATTGCAAAATCTCTGATTCCAAGTAACGTTACTTCAATTTTTGCATTTTTATAAGTCTCTTTTGATATTTTTTCAATTTTTTCCAATGCTTTTTCAAGGCACGATTTCCCTAAATCTATTACGCCTACAGTAGGAATCATGATGTCACCAGCAGGATTAATTTTAAGCGTAAAACTTAAATTTTCTATAGATGAAATATTTATACCAATTACATCACCTGGACCAATAATATAAGTCTTTGGATCAATCCTTTTTTCTAATGCAAAATACTGCATATCAGGCTGTTGCACCATAAGTTGCGATGATTGTTCTTTGGTTTGTATTTCATCAGCAGTCTGAACGCGTCGTCCAAAAGTTTGGGAAAACAAAATATTTCCACAAATTAAAACAATAAACAATGTACGATAAATAATTCTCACTGTTTCTCCTATTCTTTTTTAGACAGGATAACAGGATTTACTGGATAACTATTTTATTATCCTGTTTATCATGTTAATCCTGTCTATATTTTTTCTTTCATTTTTTCATATCCGGCAGCTGCTGGAGACACTACCTTTGTATTTTATCTATGTTTTTCTAATCAATATTCTATAAAACAAAAATCCTTCATCTAATTTTGAAAAAGGATTTATAAGTCTATATTATTTATTTTTTATAACAGACGAAATATCAATTTAATTTAATTATCACCTTTAATTTTTTAATCCTCAAAATTTAACCAATGTAAAGAAAAATTCAAGATAATTTTCATGTAAAATTAATTTTTATTTTTTCGCTTTTAATGGAAAATTCTCAGGGTGTTCAATTGATTCTATTGTCAAATCTACATCAATATCAGGCCAATAAAAATGTCCTGAGGATTCTTCCTGCACGTTTGTAATTGATTTTACAGTTTGATCTTTAAACCAGGGGAATTGCTCATAGGGTGAAAATAATTCCTTATCATTTGTTAATAACCAAATTCCATGACTTGATG
>JAOZSG010000211.1 GCA_029939785.1 Fidelibacterota bacterium
TAAAGAAAGAAAGAGAAGAACTTCAATATTCATACAAACAAATTACTATAATGGCACAAAAATTAGAGAAAAACAATAAAGAATTAGAATTAATTAATGAAAATAGAAAAAATGATCTGAAGAATTCATTAGAATTAATTTCTAAATTAATTGAAATCAGGCGACAATATCATCGTGGACATGCAAAAGAAGTATCAAAAATTTCCTGTTTCATTGCAAAAAGACTAGACTTAAGTGATGATCTAATATCATCTATCAAAACCGCATCATTATTGCATGAAATTGGAAAAATTGGAATTCCCAGTGAATTAGCAAATAAACAACCAAATGAATATAGTAAAGAAGAAAAAATATTATTGTCACAACATCCTGTTGAAGGTGCTTCCATTTTAAAAGAATATTTAGGCGAAAATTCAGATATAGTCAAAATAATTCGTCATACACATGAAAAATATGATGGTACAGGTCAGCCGGATGGATTAAAAGGTGACGAAATTCCGATAGGTTCCAGAATTATTGCCGTTGCAAACATTTTTGATAATGTCCTAAACAGAACAAAAAATGGAAATCTTATTGATACTCTGGAAATAATTAATAATTTAACTACTTATAATTACGATCCGCACATTACATTATTACTACAAGAATATATTAGTAAAAACGAAATTCAAGGTTCCATAAAAGTTAAAGATTATCGTCTTTATGAATTAAAACCGGGAATGATACTTGCCACAGATATTTTTACTAGAAGTGGTACAAAATTATTGCATAAAGATACAGAATTGACAGAACATGAAATTTCAATTATTATTCAATATAATAAAACAGATCCAATTGAAAACAACATTTATATAAAAGGTTAAAATATGGATATAGCAACGATTATTGGAATTGTCTCAGGAATTGGATTAGTTATTGGTTCTATCCTGATGAATAGTGGGTTGGATATATTTATTGATATTCCATCATTTGCAATTGTTATTGGTGGTACTACTGCTGCAATATTTATATCATTCCCATTAAAAGAAGTATTAAAAGTTATGGGTTTAACTATTAGAGTTTTTGTAGTAAAATCAAAAAATCCTGCTGATACTATAAAAGAGCTGGTGGAATTGGCAAATAAATCAAAAAAAGAGGGTTTACTTGCACTTGAGGCTGATATTAAAAATTCCAAAGATCCCTTTTTGACAAAAGCACTTCAAATGACTGTTGATGGATTACCTACAGAAGTCATGTCAACACAGATAAATCAGGAAATAGGAATGGAAAAAATTGAACATAAACTAGGAATTGATATTTTTGCAAAAATGGGTGAATATTGTCCTGCTTTTGGAATGGTAGGTACTTTGATTGGTTTGATTCAGATGTTAGCAGATTTAAGTGATCCTAGTTCAATTGGTCCAAAAATGGCTGTCGCTATGATTACTACTTTTTATGGATCATTATTTGCCAATCTTTTCTTTCTACCAATGTCAAACAAATTAACAAGAAGAAGTGCATCTGAACAAAGTCATAAAACACTACTTTTTGAAGGAATTATGGCTATACGAAATGGTGAAAACCCAAAGGTCATGGAAGAAAGATTGATGGTTTATGCTGAAGCAAAAAAGGGTAAAGATAAAGGTAAAGAAAAATAATAAAGGATTTAATATATGTCAGAAGACCAAAACAATCCAAGCATAGAAGAAGATGAAGGTGGTGGTGGTGGTGCACCGGCCTGGATGGCAACCTATGGAGATTTGGTAACCTTACTTTTTGCATTTTTTGTATTAATGTTTGCTATGAGTACTGTCCAAGATGACAAATTTGAGCAACTTAAACAAACTTTAAAAGATGCCCTTGGAACAGCTGAAATCCCCGAAGCAGGAACCCGTGAAGGGCTTAGCATGAAAGATATTGATGGAAAATCAACTCCAGACGCTGTAGATGAGTTAGGTGGTATGATTCAAAAACTGGATCAAAAAAAACTTGATTCTGAAGTAAAAGAATTTATTATGTTCAATAAATTAGCCGGACAGGTTAGTGTAAAAAAAAGTGACGAAGGATCAATAATAACATTATCTGATGCTATTTTATTTGATGTTGGTCAGGCAGATATTAAACCTGCCGGTGCAGACTTGATGCAAAAATTATCTGAAATTCTTAAACAGTTTGATTATAGAATTCGAGTAGTTGGGCATACTGATAATGTACCTTTAGGAAAATCCAGCAAATATGATACAAACTGGGAGCTATCTGCTTCAAGAGCCTGTGATATAGTAAAAATGCTCATTAAAGAAGGATTAAATCCAGGTCAATTATCTGCAGAAGGTAGAAGTCATTATAATCCGATAACTTCAAACGCAACACCGGAAGGCAGGGCAAGAAACCGGAGAGTTGAATTAATATATGAAAGAGTTAAAGTTGATAAAGAAAAAAGAGTAGATGTTGATCAATATAATGACTATAAAGAACCTCAAAAGACAACAACAACTAAAAGCGAAGAAAGCACAGAATAATTAAATTATTTGAGTATAATTATAAACCCAATCAAAAAAAATTATCCTGATGCTAATTTCTATTTGAATTACATAATAAAATGATTTAGTTTTCGTTGTTTTATTAATGATTAAAATAGGACTGAATAAAATATGATTATAAAAAATATAATTTCTTCTTTTTATGATGAGAATATTTATATAATAACAGATAAAATAACAAATGAATCCATAATTATTGATCCGGGAAATTCCTTCAAAGATATTGTTAAATATATTAATAATAATAAATTTAGACCAATAGCAATTCTTAATACTCATTCACATCCTGATCATATAGTTGCGGGATATGATTTACAACAAGAATATTCAATACCTTTAAAAATGCATAAAGATGAAGAATCTATTATTTCACACCTTTCTGGTATGGCACAAATGATTGGTTTAACAGACTTTAATATTCCAAAAAATATATCGTTTTTCGATGAATCATTACTAAATATTGGTTCTTTTAAAATTAGTGTTTTACATACACCCGGTCATTCACCTGGAAGTGCATGTTTTCTTATCAATAATAATCTATTCTCGGGAGATACCTTATTTGCAGGTTCAATCGGACGTGTGGATTTACCGGGCGGATCACAAACAGATATGCAAAATAGTTTAGGCAAACTAATAAAATTACCTCCTGAAACTCAAGTTTTCCCCGGTCACGGCAATAAAACTACAATTGGAAATGAAATCAAAACAAATCCATTTTTATTAAAAACAAAATTTTGAAATTCCTATTATCTATAATTATTTTTCAACAGGTTTCGTAAATTATTTTGATGAACAATATGTATAAAAAGTTTATAAATTTTTCAACTCATTATAATTTATTTACTGATGTAAAAACAATTATCGCCTGTATATCTGGTGGTGTAGACTCTATGTCAATGTTATTTTTATTACAAAAATTTAGAAAAAAAATAAATTTTAACTTAATTACAATTCATTTAAACCACATGTCACGTGGAAACCTAGCAGATCAAGATGAAGAACTTGTAAAACAATATTGTACTCATAACAATATTATAAATTTTTCAAAAAAAATTGATATTAACAAATATGCAAAGTTAAATAAAATATCCTTTGAAATGGCAGGCAGAAAAGTTAGATATGATTACTTCCAAGAAATTGCACAACAATATCCCGGATCAAAAATAGCTACTGCTCATATTCTTGATGATCACATAGAAACAATTCTTTTGAGATTATTTAAAGGTACCGGTTTGAATGGTATGCAAGGTGTACCTGTTAAACGAGATAATATAATCAGACCTGTCAGGTTTGCATTAAAAAAAGATTTATATTTTTATGCAAAAGAAAATAATATTCCATTTTCCGATGATCATACAAATTTTGAAGAAGATTGTTTGAGAAATATTATAAGAAACTCAATACTTCCGGAAATTCAAAAAAAGATCAATCCAAATATAATTGAAACACTTAATAACTTCTCATCTATTATTTCTGAATCCCAAAATTTTATAACCAATAGTGCATCTAATCAACAAAAAAAGATTATTATATCTGAAAAACCCTATCAAATTATTTTGGATATAACAGAATTAAAAAAAACACATCCTACAATTCAGAAAGAATTAATATATAAAAATATAGAAAATCTAAATTCTACTTCACTAAATAATACTTCTCGTCCTAATTTTAAAATAATGCAAAATCTAATTGAATTGATTTATGTAGGAAAAACTGGAAAACATTTAAAAATATCAGATAAAATTACGGCAAATATTGACAGACAAAATCTGATATTAATAAATGAAAAAATTCTAAATTGGAAAAACATAAATATTGAGTTTGATAAATCATATTTTACTGATTCTTTTATTTTTTCAACAAAATGTATTAACTTTGATGGCTTTACTGGATATTCACATTCCAATAATATTGAATATATTGATTGTGAAAAAATATCAGGAAGAATAAAATTACGCCACTGGAAAAGAGGAGACAAATTTTCACCTCTTGGTTTTGATAATAAGAAAAAACTAAGCGATTATTTTATAGATCAAAAAATTCCAAGATTAATAAAACATCACCACCCAATTTTAGTTGATGACAATAAAATTATTTGGATTTGTGGAATGAGATTAGACAATAATTATAAAATAGAAAAATCGACAAAAAAAATATTACAGATAACTTATAAGGAAAAATAAAAATGAAATCCGATTTCATATTAAATGAAAGTTTTGGTGAGTTTGCCGGTAAAAAACTAACTATTATGATAAGTGAAGAAACAATTAAAGCTCGCTTAAAAGAACTCGGTCAACAAATTTCAAAAGACTATGCTGATAAAGTTCCAATCATAATTGGTGTATTAAATGGAAGTTTTATATTCTTCGCTGATTTATTTCGAGAACTTTCGATTGATGCTGAGGTAGATTTTATTAAAATATCATCATATCATAATAAAATAGAATCAAGTGGAACTGTTCGTCTTATAAAAGATATAAGTTGTGATATATCAGGAAGAGATGTACTGGTTATTGAAGATATTATAGACACCGGTCTTTCAATGAAATTTCTCAAAAGAAGACTTGAAGAATGTAATACAACTTCTGTAAAATTTGCAACTTTATTAACAAAAGACTATACAAAACCTGCTGATAAAATTGATTACATTGGTTTTACTATACCAGATAAATTTGTGGTCGGATATGGTCTTGATATTAATCAGAAATTAAGAAATTTAAAATCAATTTATGCATTAAATAATTAACAAAAAGGTAAACAATCTATGTTAGAACGTAATAACTATTATTATGAAGAATCCAAGGATAAAGATCAAAAGAAACCTTCTCAACAAAATAATAATAAATCTAATAACCCATTTAAAAATGATAATAATGAATTTAAATGGAAACAGGCTTCAAAAACCTCTATAATGTGGATAGTAATAATCATCAGTACAATAATACTTTTTGGAATTTTGGGAAATAACCCAAATGAAGAAATAAAAATAACCTTTTCTGATTTTGAACGTCAGTTAGAAAAAGGAAATATCACATCAATCATAGTAATTGCTGATGAGATACATGGAAAACTTGTAAATGAAGAACAAATAATTATTGAAGGCACCCAGAGAAAGGTCGAAAAATATTATGTTCTTGTCCGTAACTCAATAATTGACAGTAAAATGATAGAATATTGGAAATCTAAAGGTATTGAAATAAACTTCAAAAGAGATAACAAAGTCTGGACTGCATATCTTTTTAATTTTCTTCCATGGGTATTTTTTATAGGAATTTGGATTTATTTTATCCGTAAAATGCAAGGTCAAAACAACAAAGGTGTTTTTGGTTTTGGGAAGAGTAAAGCAAAACTTTGGACGAGTGATCAGCCAAAAACAACTTTTGCAGATGTAGCCGGATGCGTAGAAGCCAAAGAAGAATTGGAAGAAGTTATCGAATTTTTAAAAAGCCCTGACAAATTTTCTCGTCTCGGCGGAAAAATTCCAAAAGGTGCATTATTATTGGGTCCTCCCGGAACAGGAAAAACATTGCTTGCAAGAGCAGTTGCTGGTGAAGCAGAAGTTCCATTTTTTAGTATTAGTGGAGCAGATTTTGTTGAAATGTTTGTAGGAGTTGGAGCTTCAAGAGTTCGTGATTTATTCTTACAAGGTAAAAAGAATGCACCCTGTATCATATTCATTGATGAAATTGATGCTGTAGGTCG
>JAOZSG010000212.1 GCA_029939785.1 Fidelibacterota bacterium
ACATGGAACACAGCCTGGGAAAATGTTGAGAATGAAAAATAAAGGAATTGCTGATATTCATGGTGGACCACATGGTGATCAGATTGTCCGGATTCGTATTGACATTCCACATAAGTTAAAAGGTAAAGAAAAAAAATTATATAAAGACCTGATTCAATTTGATTTGGATAACAAAACAATATTAAATAGATTTACTAAAATTAAATAATAAATAATATATGATTTTTTTTATTGATAAAGTTTTTATTTTTTTAGAAAAATGCTAAATTTAACACGCCAAGAACGATTAGTTATAAAGTTTCTTGTCATTTTTTATCTGATAAGTTGTGTGATTTATTTTATCAGGAGTAACTTTTTGACAGATATTGAAACAATTCAATATGTAAATGATAGTATTGCTCATGATTTTTCGCAAAGAGTAGAAGTAACTGATTCATTATTTATCAATTCTAATAACACTAAAGATATTGTAAATAAAAAGTTTAACATTAATAAAGCCGGAATTAAAGAATTTGAATTAATAAAAGGAGTCGGGCCAGTTACTGCAAGACGGATTTATGAATACAGAGATAAAAATGGACAATTTAATAATATCGAAGAACTAAAAAATATCAAAGGTATTGGGGAAAAAACTTTTATAAAAATTAAAAATGAGGTTACAATTGAGTAAACATGAATTGAAAGAAAAAATTATTGGGGAATTTCCTGAATATAAACCAGGTTTAGGAAAATTTTTGAATTTTATAGCTCTAGTTATGGTTTTCATTTTAATTTTAGTTATTTATTTGCCAACATTAATTTGGCAGGAAGAAGAAAATATTCAACAACTTGGTCGTGAAAAAATGACTATTTTAAATAAGGTTGAAGATTATTACAATAAAATGACTGGTGAATATCAGGAAGACCCGATTATTGCATTAAAAATTATTGAAGCTTTAAGAGACAGTACAAAAGCTGATAGTAATTTTTATGGAAAAAAAGTAGTGAATTTTGAGGGTAAGGGTTATGAATTTGATGTTATTAAGAATTTTTATCTAAGTTTTGATACAACATTTGCAATATCATATCAAAAACGTGATACTGTTGAAGATATTACAGTTAAGGTGCTAAAATGGAATACTACTCTAAGATTATCTGATACTTTATACGTACCTAATGAACATCTGGCAAAATTGGATGTGGATACAATATTAGGTAGAGATACTACTGACCGTATTGCAACAGAAACATTTTATTTACCATATTATTTAACTGATGATCTTGTATATCGACCACTAACTAATGAAAAATATAAAGTTCTGTCAAATGAAGATACACCCATAAAAATATATGACCCAATTGATTTTATGTATAAAGACTCAAGATTTGTCTTTTTTACATTAAAAGATACATCACACGGTTATATTGAAAATGGGGATGTGAGTTGGTAATAGGTTATGTATTTTATTACTATTTCTGAATCATGTATATTATTTGGAGTTTGTAATAAACAGTCCGGTTTATTAAATATTAGCAGAATCAGTAAAAAAATAATTACTGATTCTGCTAATAACGGTTATAATGAGAAAAATATATTAAATTGTCTAATTGATATTCTAACAGAATGGAATACTCTGGACAATTCTGCTAATAAGGAATTATATATTTCAATACCAAATAAATGGGTTAATATATATATAAACAATATTGATAAAGAGTTAAAAGAAGAAGAACTAATTGATGTTTTAAACTGGAATGTGAAAATGCGTTTTGGAGAAAAATCTTTAAATCATTCTATTCAACATTACCCTTTAAAATCATCTAATAATTATCCAACTATAAAATATATTTCTACTACTCTTAATAAAAATATAAAATATATGTTGTCAAATCTATGTGAAGAGTATAATTATTCGTTAAAATTAATTGATGTCAATTTGTTAAGTGCCTATAATATTTTGGAGAAAACTTTTCCTGTTTCAAATTATAATAAATTCGGAATTTGGCAGGTTGCGGATAAAACAAATATACAAAACTTATTATTGATTAATAATAATGAATTAAATCTTATTCAATTTTATTTTGACTCTGAAAAATCTTACCGTATTATACAGAATTCCTCAATTGATTCTTTCGGTGAAAAAATTGTTAAAAATATCACTGATAATTCTCAAAGTACCGAGCAATTAGATAAATTATTTTATTATACTTATTCACCTGATAATGATTTTGTTAAAAAGTGTATAAAAAATAATAATGATTTAATAAACCCTTTTACACATTATAAAAACCAGGATATTACTAATAACAGGCTTTTAGATAATCAAATTTCTAAATCACAATTTTGTGATTTAACAGGTCTAATGAACAGATTTGATACAGGAGAATAGATTTTGCTGAAAGTCAATTTTTTATCAAATGAAGGTCTTCAAAAAATTACCAGTTCTAGGCAAGTTGAATCTTCAACAATAAAAAAGCCTCTACAATCCAACTTGAAAAAATACGAAGATATTGAAAATATTACTAATAATGTAGATTCCTCTATGTTTTCCAAAGTTGAAGATGAATTAAATCAGGATTTATCAACACAACAAAATCATTTAAAAAAACGTTATAAATCAATAAATCTAAATATAAAAAAAATATTTTTCCTTTTAACAATACTTATTTTTATATGTATCATTACTTTAGGTGGATATTATATTTATAAGAAAGTAGATTTATCTAAATTTGATATTCTTACAAAATTAAGTGTCCTTTTTGATAAAAACGTACCCTCAACTGAAACTAATGAATATATTGATGTTATAAGTCAGACCAATGAAATAGCTGATATTCATCTTAATACTATATTAAAAAATAAAATTAAATTTAATATAGGTGCTACTCTTTTAGATTTTATTCCAGATAAGTCTGATATTTTTGCATTTGAAATAAGTGATAGTACAATAAGTCTTGTATTTAAAATTAAAGATAAAAATGAAGGTGAAAATTTTAAAAAGCGTATTAGCAATTTATCTCATATTATCACTCCGAAATTGGTATATATAGAAAAAACGATCGATGATAAAAATTATCAAGTCACAACATTATTGGATATTACTTCTAAAATGCCTGATAATGTTTCCGGATTTAAACATTATGAAGATAAGTTTCTCGCAAATTTAATTTCAAAGTTAGCAATTAACGCAAATGTTAATATACAGCCAATTAGAATTTCCAAACATGATCCTTTAGTTGTGCGAAATGCCTATATTATTTGCACAGGATTAAAATCCAATATAGAATTTTTTCTACAGGATTTATACAAAACTCATATAAATCTTAGTGTTGATAATATGAAAATTGAACAATCTAATAATAATTTTGTATTGTATCTGAATGCAAAAATATACCCACAAGATTATAACATTATAAAATGATTAGAATAATTTCCGGCAAATTTAAAGGAAGAAAACTCGCAACAGGTAGGGAACGTACAGGTTTTCGTCCAACAAAAGATAGAGTTAAAGAAAGTTTGTTTTCAATCTTAGGAACAATGGAAAATAAAAATGTGATTGATCTGTTTGCAGGAACAGGAAATCTTGGATTTGAAGCATTATCAAGAGGTGCTAAAAAATGTATTTTTATAGAAAAAGACAAAAAACAATCTGAAATGATAAAATCAAATGCAGACCTACTGGGAATTTCGGATAAATGTATTATCCATTCTTTTGATGCAATTACTTTTCTAAAAAAAAATGAGATTAATTGTGATATAATTTTTGCTGATCCACCATACCAATTTCTAAGAACAAAACAATTATTTGAATTATTTAATAAAACTTCAAATATTAAAATTATTTACGAATCATCAAAAAGTTTTAACTTTCCTGAGAGTATTTTGAAAAAAATAAAATCTGAGAAAATTTATGGTGATACAAAATTAACATTTTTGGAAGTCTAATCATGAAAATTGCAGTTTATCCCGGTACTTTTGATCCAATAACAAATGGACATTTAGACATTCTGAAAAGGGCTTCTGCAATGTTTGATATAGTCCACATTGCAGTTGTTAAAAATACAAATAAAAAAACATTATTTAGTATAAAAGAACGAATGGAAATGATTGAAAAGTGTATCGGACAATTAGATAATGTAAAAATTGATAAGTTTAGTGGACTTGTTGTAAATTATGCTGCCAAAGTCGATGCATCAGTAATTATCAGAGGATTAAGAGCTGTTTCTGATTTTGATTATGAATTTCAGATGGCACTGATGAACAGACACCAGAATGAAAATATTGATACTATTTTTTTAATGTCCCATGAAAAAAATACTTATCTAAGTTCAAGCATTATTAAAGAAATTGCAAGTTTTGATGGAGAAATTGATCGTTTTTTACCAAAACATGTACAAATAAAATTAAAAAATAAATTAAGGAGTATTGAATGAAATTATTAGATGACATTCGTAAAGAAGCAAAAAATAAAAATAAAACTATAGTACTGCCCGAAGCACATGATGAACGTATAATTCAAGGTGCAGCAATATTGCTTGAAGAAAATATTGCACAAATTATACTAATTGGCGATGAAGATAAATTAAAAAAATGTGCTAAAGAACTTGATGTTTCTATTGATAAAGCAATTATATTAGATCCGGCAACTTATGAGAAGCAGGATGAATTTGTACAGGCTTATTATGAAAAAAGAAAACTTAAAGGTATGACCGTTGAAAATGCAAAAGCAATCATGAAAGATCCTACATATTTTGGTGCAATGTTAGTAGAAAAGGGAATGGCTGATGGTTGTCTTTCCGGAGCTGATACTTCAACAGGAAATGTAATGAAAGCTGCATTTCATATCATAGGAACAGCAGAAGGTGTAAAAACAGTATCCAGTGATATTCTTATGATTACTCCTGATGAAAAGAAAATCTGGAGTTTTGCTGATTGTGCTGTGATGCCTGATCCAACAGCAGAACAACTTGCTGATATTGCTATATCGACAGCCGATACTCACAAAAAAGTTGTAGGTGAAGAACCAAGAATTGCAATGCTTTCCTTTTCTACTAAAGGAAGTGCAAAGCATCCCAAAGCACAGAAAGTTATTGATGCTACAAATATTGTGAAAGAGAAACGTCCTGATTTACAAATAGATGGTGAATTGCAAGCAGATGCTGCAATTGTTGAGTCAGTAGGTGCAAAAAAAGCACCTGGAAGTGATGTTGCCGGTAAGGCAAATGTCATAGTTTTTCCTGATTTAGGGGCAGCAAATATTGGATATAAATTGGTTCAAAGAATAGCCGGCTGTGAAGCAGTAGGACCAATCATCCAGGGATTAGCTAAACCTATGAATGATTTATCAAGAGGTTGTAGTGTTGAAGATATTGTAAACGTTACAGCTATTTTAGCAAATTTATCTTAATAGGATTTAATAAAATGCCAACATATGATTATTTTTGTAAAAAATGTAAATATGAGTTTGAGGAATTGCAGACTATGTCCGCCGAACCAATAAAGATATGCCCTAAATGTGGTGAAGAATCTGTTCAAAGAAAGATTTCCGGTGGAACAGGTCTTATTTTTAAAGGTTCCGGTTTCTATATTACTGATTATGCTAAAAAGAAACCTCCGGAAAGTAAGCCGATAGAAAAGAAAAAAGAACCGGTTAAAAAAGAATCCTGAAAAATTAAAAGAATATAAAAAAATAGGCTGTCTAAAATAAATTTTTAGACAACCTATTTTGTAAATTAAAAAAAATAATTATTAAATCAAAAATCTACTTTTTTTTCTTATAAAGAATAGCAGTAGGAATGATTACCAAATATCCTATCAATAATACAACAGGAGCGATTGATAAAGCCTGTGTACTATTAACTTCACCTTTTGCCATCAGAAAATAACCAATAATTATGGTGATTATTCCAAGGAAAAAAAGTATATAGTTAGTTTTGTCAAGTGTAAATTTTTTGATAAAATGTGTGTTTTGTGTGTCTTTTTCTTTCATAGTGCCCGAATATAGTTAAAGATTATTATTCTACAAAGTTATTTATAAAAAAAATATAAATATTTAATTTTTGTACTGATTTTATTACAAAAAGTTTCAGAATGATTTATATTTTTTTTAACTTTTTATCATAAACTAATTCCAGAATTATGTATATAAATATATTAGTTAATCTAATTCGACTTTGATTTTATTTTTATATAGTC
>JAOZSG010000213.1 GCA_029939785.1 Fidelibacterota bacterium
AAAAATGTTTTCGTGTAGTTTTACAAAATACTTTGATTTTGTCACCAATTGCACCTTCTTTATTTGCTATTCCATCCATTTTTATTAAAATATCACCTGATACAAGATGGATTTTAATTTTTTCCCCACGATTAATATCTGGTTTTGTTCGGAGATAGGATTTACGAATTACTTCATTTTCATGAATTAATCGTTTTGTTATTAAATTATCAGGAATATCACTTATTCGATAATAATCATTATAATTATTTTTTATCTCAACTTTTTTCATTTCATATAAATTTGATTTAACTCTTTTGCCATGTTTTATTATACTTTTTGATACAGGAGTATTTATAATAATTGATGTTACTAATGTGATTGGATAACTTCCTATTTCACGTTGATTTTTTATTAATTTAATTTTAATCGTATGATGCCCAAGTTTTAATTGCCGGAAGGAATTATCTATTATAATTTGTGAATTTGATATATCTGATAAATCAGGAAAGTGTAAAATATTAATCCTAACATCATTAACATCTACATTATATTGTCTTGCATAAAGTTCGTTTATTTGATTTTGGATTGTAAATGAAACATTATGCTTATTGGGTTTTGCGTTTACATTACAAATTAGTAGAATTATAACAATTAATATGGATTTTTTAATAATCATATTCACTTATCGTTTAAGATTATTTGTCATGGCTAATAATTCATCAGAAGTTTTTATTGCTTTTGAATTAATTTCATAAGATCTTTGTGCAACAATTAAACCGACCATTTCTTTTACAACATCCACATTAGATTTTTCCAAATATCCCTGAACCACGGTTCCTATACTATCATCACCGGGTAATGCAAATGTTGGCTCACCGGAAGCTTCGGTTTTTTTATAAAGATTGCCACCAAGTGCTTCTAACCCACCTGAATTCATAAAAGTTGCTAGCTCGATTTGTCCTATTTCTTCGGGATCAATTTGATTTGGAAATTTTACGGAAATTACACCATCTTGGCTAATACTTATACCTTCTGCATTATCAGGTATTGAAATTTCCGGATAAACTGAAAGACCGGATTTTGTTACTATATTTCCAGCACTATCCATTCTCAATGCACCATCTCTTGTAAAAGCAGTACTTCCATCAGGTCGAAGTACCTGAATAAATCCTTTACCATTAATTGCAATATCAAGTGGATTACCGGTTTCTTCTACATCACCCTGTGTGAATGAACGATAAGATGAAATCGGTTTATTTCCATGACCGACCTGTATTGTACCCGGTTGTACTTTGCCATTTCTTTGATCAATATTTCCTGACTGAATAGTCTGATACATTAAGTCTTGAAATTCAAGATTAGTCTTTTTATAACCTGTAGTATTTATATTCGCAAGATTATTAGATATTGTATCAACTTTTAATTGTTGGGCTGACATTCCAAGTGCTGCTGTTCTGAGAGAGCGTAACATAATTTAACTCCTTATTTATTAAACTTTACTCAACTGAGTAGAAGCTTGACTTAATACTCTATCAATAATTTTTATTGTTCTTTGTGAACTTTCAAAACTTCTTTGTAATTCAAGTAAATTAACCATTTCACTTACTGGATTAACATTAGAACCTTCTAATTTACCCTGTATAATATTTGGTTGTTCTAATCTAGATGGAAGATCTGAATTATTCTCGGGTGCAAAAGTATTTCCGGAAAATCGTTTTAATTTTATGTCTTCGGAAAAATCTGAAATAATTAATCTATCAACATATATATCATCTGCGAAAATTTCACCGTCATTATTTACATGAATTTTTTGTACACCATCACCATCAACCATTATATTGATAGGACCACCTTCTCCCATGATTTCATCTCCGTTACCTGTTACAATATATCCATTTTTATCAGTTGAAAAGTGACCTTCACGTGTATAAAGTTCACGACCATTATTATTAATTGTAAAATATCCTCTTCCGGAGATAGCAAAATCCAAAGGATTATCTGTACTTTTTAGTTCTCCTTGAGATAAATCCTGTTCTGTATGAAAAGATAAATTCGAAATTTCGCCTTTCATAAAAGAATCAAAATAGGTCTTATCTTTTTTAAAACCGATAGTATTGGCATTTGAGATATTATTGGCAACAATGTCATTTTTCTTTGTTTGAACAATCATTGCTGACTTTAATTCGTCTAATTTAAAATCCATTATCAAAAACTCCTGTTTTGCCTATAATTCGCAACATCTTTGCCATAAAAAAAAATATCATTATACTATAAGGTAATAATTGACTTAAGTAGTTGTTTTTCTTAGAAATGTTATAAATATTCTATAGTGTTCTCTTATATGCTTTATTGTTTTTTATTGAATTTTATTATTTTTTATCGGAATATATTAACAATTATCGGAATATTTTTCCTGCAAAAATTTTGATTTATAGATATATTTGGAGTATTAAAAAAGGATGATTCTCCAACAGAAAGAGCCTATTATCAGTATTCAATTTTAAAGAGAATTTCTAAATTTTTTATTATTTATTGGAGGGAGTTTAATTTTTTAATCGATTTTGTTGTATTTTGTTGTTTTCTATATTTTTAACATTTTGGCATTGCCATGATAAGCAATTGTATTTAAAAAATTTATTTCCTGAAATTTACGTGTGATTGATTCAATTTTCTGGGCTTCTGAAATAATATTTTGGAGAGATTGTCTTAATTTACTTTCCATTCCTTTATTATATGCGATTTCAGATATTTCAGCCTGACCAATGATTGAAGTTAGTGGGTTATTTATTTCGTGATTAATCGTTATTGCAAGTTGTTTTAATAAATTAAAATTGGCTTCTTGAATTTCATTTAATTCCGTATTTTTTAATTGATCTAAATTGTCACATATCAGGGATTCATTTTCAATTTCAGTTACATTTTTTTTACTTTTATTTAACATGATTCGGTCCTTGTTGCAAATTAATATTTTTACTACTGTTATCATATTTGCAAAAAATTTGCCAAACTATTTATTTAAATGAAAATATGAAAAATTAATCGTCAGATAATGAAATCATTTTTGTATCACCTACATAATTATTTACTTTTGAAGATGATATATTGTTTAGTTGTTCAGTTACTTTCTGAATTCGCTTTGCTTGTTTTAAGATCCCTTTAAGACCATCTGAGACTTTTCGTGAATTTCCTGTTTGGAAAGCTATTTCTAAAATTTCTGCCAATCCTATAATGGATGTCAATGGGTTATTTATTTCATGATTTATTGTAACAACTATTTCTCCGATTGCTGCTAATCGCTCTTTTTCAATAAGTATATTTTGGGTGGCCTTTAATTCGTCTAATGTTTCTGTAAGTAATTTATTTTTTTTCTCTAATTGATTACGTAATTGCATTTTTTCAACAATCATTGATAATTGAGTACCAACAGTTTTGTAATCATCTTTCTCTATAATTTTATAAAATCCGGGTTCTTCATGTCCCATATTCATTACACCAATTAGTTTTTCTCCAATACGTAGAGGGATAGAAACAAAGGAATTAAATCGTCTTTCTTTCCCCGGTCTTGATTTTACCAGTGATTCTAAAATTACAGGTTCCATTTGTTTGGAAACCCAACTTGATATTCCCATTCCCCTATCAAAAGGTATTTCTGTAGCAAGATCTGCAATATTTTCACCATGCTGATGAATTACACGTAATTCATCTTTGTAATCAATATATATAAATAAAGTGGCTGATGTAAAATCTATAGTTTGTTTTAATAATTTAAACACCGCATCAAATGTATCTTTTGATTCCATTCCTTTTTGAAGAATTGTAACTATTTCATCTAAAAATTGTGTTTTTACTTTTTTGCCCATATTTTCCTTAGTTTTGATTTATCATTTCAATCAAATTCAATAGTTGTGATTGTTCATCTTTTTGAGACACTGGTATTCGGATTAAGAACCTTGTTTTTTCCTTAGTAGAAAATTCGACTTTTATATCACCTCCAACAGAGGCAACAACACTTTTTGCGATAGTTAATCCTAATCCTGAATTATAATCAAACTTTTTAGTTGAGTAAAAAGGATCAAAAATTTTATTGATAATTTCATTATCAATACCAATACCATTATCTTCAATGTAGATTTCTACCCATTTTTTCTTATTAGATTTCAATTCTATCAGAATGAGTTTTTTAATTTTTTTATTTTCTGATAAACTTTCTAATGATTCAAGAGAATTTTTTAATAGATTAACGAAAACTTGTTCCAACATTACACGGTTGGATAATATTTTAGGAAGATTTTTTTTCTTTACTATTTCTATTTTAATTCTATTTTCTGTTAACTCAAATTCAATTACTTTTTGTGCTTCTTTAATGACATCATAGATATTAACCATAGTCATACTATGTTGTTCTGTCTGGTGTGCATAAGTCCTAATATTACTTATACTTTTTTCCATTCTCTTTATTAGTTCAACCATTTGATTGAAATTACTCTCAATATCATTGTTATTTATTTTTTCTGATTTTATTTTTTCAAATAATAACTCAGTTCTCATTTTGAGAGATAATAATGGTTGAGTTAATTCATGAACCAATCCAACTGATAGTTCTCCTATCATTTTTAATTTATCATGTGAAATTGTTATTGCTTGCTGTTCTTTTAATTCTTTTTCAAGCTTTTTCCATTGCGAAATATCTTTTGCTGTCACAATTATATATTTTGTTTTGTTGGAATCATTATTAATAATGCTGTAATTAATAATTACCGGAACCATATAATCATTATAGATTAAACTGGTTTCAATATTATCAATAATTCCTTCGTGTAATGTCTCAATAAACTGAATGTTTGATGTATCATTTTTTTTATTGATTTTTGGTAAAAATTCATCAAAAATATGTCCTAAAACTTCTTTTGATTCCAATCGTAATAAATTTAAGGCACTTGAATTAGCATATTCAATTCTACCTTCCATATTTAATATATATATGGCATCAGAAATATTCTCCAATATTGTTACTGTTGTAAGATAATCTTTCATCATAATTTTATTCATTTTATCTATTGTCATAAAAATAGTTTCTTATATTAATTTACAATTATATCATGGTGTAGATTATCAATACTTAAATTCTTAATCTTTTCAGATTTTGTATAAATATCAAATATTAAATGTGGGTAAACTTCTTTTACCAGTAAACTTACTTCTTGTGATTTAGAAAAGTTTTTTTTTGATTCTGTATAAATATTATAATTCCAAATTCTTAAAATATATTTATAGTTATCAAGTTTCTCTATGATTCTTCCATTTAGTCGCATTCCTTTTTTTATGCGTTTTAAAAACTCTTCCAAATTGTTTTTTGCAAAATATTTATTATGCATGAAAATTACTTTTTGAAAGATTTAATAACATTTCTGCTTCATCATAATTCAATTGTTTCTTATTCATTAGAATTCGTATTTTTCGTTCTTTTTTGTCATAGACTAATGAATTAATAGAGGAATCATTATAATAGTTAATCTTTTTTCTAACTTTTTTGGGAATTATTGGAAAATCAATTTGTTTCTCTAATATTATTTTTTCAGCTTTTACCTTTTTTGGAGTGACTGTTTTTGAACTATTACCAAAGATTTTTTCACCATGAAAAATTTTCAGTATTGATATTGTTGCTATAACAAGAAATGTAATGGCAACAAAAATCATTAATGCTGTTTTTAATGATTGACTAATGATATTACTTTGACTTTTATCTGGTTTATTATTTTGAATAATATTCAAAGTTTTTTTTGGTTGATCTTCAGGATTATCATTGGAAATTGGGTTGTTTTCTAAAAGTTTTACAGATTGAGTGTAAAATCCACTCTGATTTTGATCATCTGTTAATATATCAAATATATATTGTTGTTTTCCTATAATATAGAAAGCGTTGATATTATTGAATTTTACTGTTTTACCTGTAATTTTTATTGTATTTTTATCAGGATACGACAAAATAAATCGAATTGGTATTTCACCTTCATCTTTACGTAAACGTTCACCTTCAAATTTTCGGACATTTTCTGATTTAATAATAATACTAAATTCACCTAAGGATGGATTTGAATTAATCTGGGGCATAATAATTGAATTTTCTTCAGCTTTAATATTTTCCGGAATTGTTAAAATAA
>JAOZSG010000214.1 GCA_029939785.1 Fidelibacterota bacterium
TATTTGTTAAAATATTGTCGGAGTGAGAAGATTTGAACTTCCGACCTCTTGACCCCCAGTCAAGCACGCTAACCGGGCTGCGCTACACTCCGACTTTTAAGAAACAAAAGTTAATAGTTTTTTATTTATAAAACCATTATTATTATTTTGGTTTTATAACATGGAATATGAAGGATAATTTTTATATTTTGTTTTCATTATGCTGATAGAAGTGTTTTCCAATTATTACAAATATTATAATGTTTATAATACCTGGTATTATCCAAAAATAAAAATAATTGGTTTGAAGAGTAATTTTATCGTGAAAAAAATCTTTTATAAAACCAGCAGAGAGATTACCCAGTAATGTACCAAATGCTAAATAAATTATCCTGAATAACTGATGAACACCTGCCCGGTTTTCTTTTGTAGTCATATAATCAAGAAAAATAAATGAGGCTGCATAAAAAAATGTAAAAGCAATACCATGACAACTTATTCCTATAATTATTAAAAATTTAGACGAAAAAAATGTGAAAATTGCATACCTTAAAATGTTAAAAAATACACCTAATAATAGTACAATTTTAATATTAAACCTGCTCATCATCAAACCAAGTAAACTCATCGCAAATAATTCCGGAATTTGACCTATGGATAATATTGGTAATATATATTGCTCTGAAAAGCCAATTTGTTTAAGAAAGGGGCTTCCACCGTAAAAATAAAATCTGTCGGAAAAAAACATTAGGAACGTCATTAATGCTAATAATAAAACTTGTGGTTTCAGGATTATTTTTATGGCATCAACTGGAAATATTTTAGGTTTATCTAATGATAATGCTCCTGAAACAGGAATAGTAATTGAAAACAAACTTAAGATTAATGACGCAAAAGATGATACTAAAAAAACATATCGGAGTTGACCATTTGTTTTTAATAAAAACAGACTTATTGTCCAGGCAATGGCAATCCATCCAATTGAACCCCAAACCCGTATTAATCCATATTGTCGTTTTCGATTCTTTATATGATGAAATATAATTGTGTCTGTTAATGGAATAGTAGGACCTATAAGAATCATGTAAATCAAATACCCAAAGAGAAAAGAATGATAGTCTGTTGTATTAAATAAAAATAACATGACTATACTTGTTAAAAAATGAAAAATCGCAAATAATCTCTCTGCCGAAATAATCCGATCAGCTATAAAAGCTCCCAATATTGGTGAAATAAAATATGAAACTGAACCTGTAGAAAGAATTAATCCAACCTGATAACCAGAAAAATTTAATGTTAACATATATAAACTTAATATAGGAATAACACTCCCAAGAGTACAAAATTGAAGAAATTCCATAATGGATAGTTTTGTTGAAATATTTTTATTCATTTTATTTTACTTTAGATTATGGAAATTTATCCAGGGAATTTTTTGAATTTATCTTTTAAGTTATCAAATACTTTAACGACATTATCTTTGGTATTATCAACTGCTTTATAACCAAGTTTTTTCAAAGAACGTAAAAATGCTTTCATAATTTTTTCAGAATTATGCGAAATAATGTTTCCTAACATACCGGCAGCTTCTGAAATTGTGCTCCGCCTGATTTTCCTTTTTTCTACATGTGATAAAAAATCACAGTATTTTCTTGTAATTATTCCGACTCTAAGAGTTAAAAAACAATTTGCTGCACCTTCAAATAACATATTTGTTAATAAATTAATACCTTCTCCAATCCCCGGAACTTTTCCAATAAGACTTTTTGAGCCAAGTTTTGTGATTATTGGATCAAGTTGATCGCTTATATCAATTTCTTCAATTTGACTCACAAAAAAACTTGAAACAATCACGTTTGAATATAATGTATATAATTCTGAAAGATGCGGTCTTTGATAATATATTTTTGCAATTTGATAAACCATTCTCATTTGAATAAAAAATGTAATCAAGCCATCTAGTTTTCCATTCTGAGAGATTGCAGTACTGACGAAAACCCAACTTGAGTTTTCTTTGATGATCTGATTTGCTTCCTTTTCAAGAATTTCAAGAGCATCTTCGATTTCTTGTTTATTATTTACTATTACGCCATTTACTTGTAATAATTTATTGTTATTCAGTCTTTTACAAACATTCTGAATATATTCGGAATATTCTTCTTTGTCCTCATTTTCAGGTTTAATTAGTTTTTTAGAGTATTTTAAAAACGTATATATGAGATAGAATATTATACCAAAGAAAAATATAACAGATGAAATTAAAAATATTGATCCAATATATGGATTTGCAATATTTAGTAATTGATAAAACTGAAATATTTGATTTACTAAAAAAAGTGTCATAAAAAAAATAACAAAAGCTGTTGCTAATTTTATTGTTTTTTTAATGTTAATATTCATTTTTTTTACTCCAAAAATTCATTTTTGATATTAATAAAATTTTTTGTGAAAAATCACTTAAATTTTAATTTTTATGTAATATTTATTTATTTATTTAATTATTGTATGATTAAATTGTATATCAGAATCGAATTACATAATTAACCTTTATTGGAGTATTGAAAATATGGAAAAGAAATCATCTCGTATTCAAAATTTAATATTATCACGCGGTGTCCTTGATAAATATCAAATTGCAGAACTGTTATTATCAGATACCAAAATTTATAAATTTGATAATTATCATTCTATCCGTACTTTTGTCCAAAAAATAAATGAAAAACGCAATGTTATTGAATTTCCTGAACATGCAATTAATTCAGGGGATGCAAATGGCTATGGACTTTTACAAGAAATAATGCACTATGTTATCGAAATGTATAAAAAAGAAAAAAAACAATCTATTCTTCAGGATGCATACAACCAATTATATCTAAAATTTGGATCAAAAAAAATAGAGACTGTCATTACTACTTTTATTGATGAATTTCCACCACCTCTGATATATAAAAATGAAATTGATATTTCAAATTTTTTGAAAAATATTTCAGATGGCGTTGACAATAAACATGTTGTATTAGAAGATATTATCCTTTTATGGATATCAAATATTAACCCTGCTTTAACAAGTTTCACTGAAATTTTTAATGATGAAAAATTAGAAAAAAATACTGTGTATAATGAAGTTATTTCAGAATTGCATAGTTTTTTTAATGATCAACCATTTTTTGGTCCTGATAATACAAATTTGTTAACAATGTTGCAGTCTCCAATAAAAGCAGAACCGCATTCAATATCAGGTCAATTAGAATGGATTAGAGAGCATTGGGGACGCATTCTGCCAAGTAAATTCTTTTATAGAATTTTGCGTGGATTAGATATGATAAAAGAAGAAACAAAAGATCGAGGCATGGGACCCGGACCTAGTGTTGAATATTCTTATACTGATAAGATATACGAAGAATATGAAAAATTCAGCAAGGATCTTGACTGGATGCCTAAAGTTGTATTGTTAGCAAAAAACACACATGTTTGGCTACATCAACTATCAGAAAAATATAATTGTTCAATTACACGTTTAAATGAAATTCCGGATGATGAACTTGAATCTCTTGCAAATCAAGGATTTACAGGACTTTGGTTGATAGGTCTTTGGGAAAGAAGTAAAGCTTCAAAAAAAGTTAAACAAATGATGGGAAATCCTGAGGCTGTTGCATCTGCTTATTCTCTTTATGATTATATTATTGCAGATGATTTAGGTGGAGAATCTGCTTATGCAGTTTTGAGACAACGTGCACAAAAATATAATATTAAACTATGTGGTGATATGGTTCCAAATCATGTTGGTATTGATGGCAAATGGGTAATAGAACATCCGGATTGGTTTGTTCAACTTGATCAAAGTCCATTTCCGTCATATTCATTCAATAGTACTGATATTTGTGATGATGATAGAATAAATATACATTTGGAAGACCACTATTACGAAAGAACAGATGCCAGTGTTGTATTCAAACGTGTAGATTCTCAAACAGGAGAAATAAAATATATTTATCACGGTAATGATGGAACAAGTATGCCATGGAATGATACAGCACAACTTAATTATCTAAAAAAAGAAGTTAGAGAAGCAGTAATTCAAACTATTCTTCATGTTGCAAGAAATTTTGATATAATTAGATTTGATGCAGCTATGACATTGGCAAAAAAACACTTTCAGAGACTTTGGTTTCCTCATCCTGGAACTGGTGGTGATATTGCTTCAAGAGCAGAACATGGAATGACAAAAGAAGAGTTTGATAATTTCTTTCCTTTAGAATTCTGGCGAGAAGTTGTTGACCGGGTTGCAGAGGAAGAGCCAGATACTTTACTTCTTGCTGAAGCTTTTTGGTTAATGGAAGGATATTTTGTAAGAACTCTGGGAATGCATAGAGTTTATAATAGTGCATTTATGCATATGTTAAAAAATGAAGATAATGAAAAATATAGAAATACAATAAAAAATGTACTTGAGTATAATCCGGGTATTTTAAAAAGATTTGTAAATTTTATGAATAATCCTGATGAAGAAACCGCATATTCGCAGTTTGGTAATGATGATAAATATTTTGGAACATGCATTATGCTGGCAACCTTACCAGGACTTCCGATGTTTGGTCATGGTCAGATAGAGGGGCTGAAAGAAAAATATGGAATGGAGTATAAAAAAGCTTATTGGAATGAAAGTCCGGATCAATTTTTAATTGATCGTCATAAAAGAGAAATATTTCCAGTCTTACATAAAAGATATCTATTTGCAGAAGTTGATAATTTTTTATTTTATGATTTTTTTGATAGTAATGGATTTGTAAATGAAAATATTTTTGCATATTCAAATCAGGTTGGTAATGAATATGGATTAGTAATTTATAATAATAAATATGAAAATTCCACAGGCTGGATAAAAACATCAGTACCTTTTGATAAAAAAGAAGAAAACAGTGACAATTCCAGTTTAATTACAAAAAATTTAGGCGAAGGTCTCAATTTGAAAAATGATTCTGATTTTTTTGTGATTTTTCAGGATCAAATAACAGGAATGGAATATATTCGAAACTGTAAAGACATTCACGATCATGGTATATTTATAGATATTAAATCTTTTAAATATCATGTATTTATGAACTTTAGAGAAGTTTATAATAGTGATCAAATGTATTCCGGATTGTCTTCCTTTTTAGAAGGCCGTGGTGTACCAAATATTAATGAAGCAATTCAGGAAGCACTTTTACAGTCGGTTCACAAGGCATCTTTATCTGTTTTTAATCACAAACTTTTTGATCAGGTTTTCAACAAAAATTTATCAACAAAGAATAAACAGGAGAAATTCATATCTGATATGAGTGATTCTTTCATAACTTTTATAACTGAAATTAAAACTTTTACAGAAAATAAAGGAAGTCTTGATGTTGTATTAAATGATATAATTAATATATTGGATATAAATTTCAATTTTGATGAAATTATTGCAAACTATAAACTGGACAGCAATACTGAATATAAATCCATAATTGAGATTATCCAGAAGAATAAAAAAGAATGTGTAATTTATTATTCATGGTTGATGGTACATTCTCTGGGTAAGATATCAAATATTGATGATTATGTTGAAATAAGCAGAAGTTGGATTGATGAATTATATTTAGGTAAAATTATTACTGAATTTGGTAAAAATGTCGGTTTGGATGAAAACCAACAGATTTATGTTCTTGATCTTGTTAAAATTCTCACTCTTTTTCATAATATTTCAAATACATTTAATGAAGAAAAATTATCTACTTATTCACTTGTTAAAAATATGTTACAACATGAATCAATACGATCATTTATAGGTATAAATCGATATAAAGATACATTATGGTATAATAAAGAAAAATTTGAAGAATTATTATTGTGGCTGAAAAATATAAGCGTAATCCAAATTTTAACATTCGATAAAAAGCCTAAAATCGATGTTAAAAAACGATTGGAAGATTTACAGAATATTATTACAAGAATTGATATGGCTGTCGATAAATCTGAATATAAATTGAGTAAATTGCTTGAAGCATTGAAGTGAAACTATATATTTTAAAAAAGGTTATAAAGGTTATAAAGTTATAAAGGTTATAAAGTTATAAGGTTTGAAAGTTATAAGGTTTGAAAGTTATAAGGTTTGAAAGTTA
>JAOZSG010000010.1 GCA_029939785.1 Fidelibacterota bacterium
TTATCCAAATCATAAACGGTGCAATGGAAATCAGAAAAAGTTTTACATGGCAAATAATGCCGATAAAACCTGGCGAACTTATAATTGATGGATTCTCGGTACTATTAAAAAAGAAAAAATATAGTACACAGGCAATAAAAATCAAGGTAATTATTGCAGGTACAAATGCAGTAGATATAAACTCCGATTTAACTAAGAAAACAACCAGTATTTTTTTAGATGCTGTTCCATCTAAAAAAAATGTATTTATTGGAGAACAAATTGTAGTAAAATACAATTTATATTTTCGAAATAATATTAGAAATTATTCAAGAAATGTTCCTGATGGAATTGGTTTTTGGATCGAAGAATTTCCTGCAAAGTCAAATCCACATGTATATGAAAAAATAATCAATGGTATTAAATACAACGTTGCAGAAATTCAAAGACTTGCATTTTTCCCCACAAAAACCGGAAAACTAATAATAGACCCAATGATTACAGAATGTGAAGTTGAAGTCACACAAAAAAGAAAAAGACGATCTTCTATAGATAGTTTTTTTGATGATCCTTTTTTTGGCAATTCTATTTTTAACAGAACAAAAGTTGAACGTGTAATTTCCAACCCGATAGAAATAGAAGTAAAGTCAATTCCTGCATTTGACCAAAGTGATACACTACCGGGTGTTCTTACAAATGTCTCAATAAAAGCATTAATTGATACATTAGAAATTACTCAGAATAAAGCCCTTACATTAAAATACATCTTGAATGGAACAGGAAATATTAATTCAATCACCCTGGATGAGCCAAACTTATCTGAAAGTGTAGAAATTTTTCCACCAAAGACAAAAAAATCAATTAATAATAAAGGTACTTCAATTAAAGGGACATCTGAGTATGAATATGTTATTATACCTCATGAACCTGGCATTTTAAAAATCCCTCCAATGACATTAAATTATTTTGATCCGGATAAAGGGAGATACAGAGTACTTAAATCCAACAGTTTTGAAGTTAAAGTGAATCCCGATAAAAAGAAAATCACTTCTGCTTCAGGGCTTCGTAAAGAAGAAATTGCACTTCTTGATCAGGATATCAGATTCATTTACAAAGAGTCTGGAAAATGGCGAAATATTGAAACATCTCTTCTCACAGAATTTTGGTTTATTGCAATTAATACTTTATCAGTATTACTTATTTTTGGTGCTCTTATTATCAGTATCCATGCAAAAAAAATTGGATCCAATCAAATTCTATTAAGAAAAAAACAAGCCTGGAAAAAGGCAATAGAAAAACTAAATAAGGGAAAATTAGCACAAGAGAATAGTGACAAAAATAATGCTTTAACACATTTTTATAATAGTATAGAAGGATATATTTCTGATAAAACCAATATGCCAAAATCCGGAAATGGAATAGATGATATAAATCTCAAACTGTTAGAAAAAAACATTCATCCGGAAATAATAAAAAATGTATCAAATATTCTTGAAAAACTGGAACATGCCCGATTTGCTCCTAATGCTTTCCCCGATTCAGAATATTCTACTTTATTTGATAATTGTAAAAAAATAATAAATCAATTAAACAAGGTTCTATAACAATGCAAAAAATTATACAACTATTTTTCATACTTTTTATTTTTCAGAATTTGATGATTGGAGGACCTAAGGAATTTGATCATCTATTCGATCAGGCAAATGAAGCATATCAAAAAGGGAATTTTAAAGAAGCATTATCACAATATGAATACATTGTTAATCATGGTTATGAAAATGGACAACTATACTATAATCTTGGGAATTGTTATTTTAAAATCAATCAGATAGGTTTAAGCATTCTTAATTATGAAAAAGCAACTATTTTACTACCAAATGATGAAAATATTAAATTCAACTTAAAATTAGCAAATTTAAAAATAAAGGACAGAATTGAAGTCCCACCAGAATTTTTCCTTTTTACTCTACATAAAAAAATCATCAATCTATTCTCATCACAACAATGGGGTTTTGGTATGACATTTTTTGGATTTCTAAGTGCATTGTTTTTTTCTTTAATAAAAAATATTGACCATGGACGCTTTTACAATACAATGAAACAAATCTTAAAGATTAGTATAATTTTGACAATTATGTGTGCTTATCCTACAACCCAACGATATCGACTTGAATATTTAGATAAAAAAGGAATTGTTTTAACCGGAGAAGTAAAAATATTAGCTGCTCCTGAAGAAACCAGTACAAACCTTTTCCAAGTTCATGAAGGAACAAAATTTACTATACTTGATTCTGATGGTATCTGGTATAAAATAAAATTAATTGATGGAAAACAAGGATGGATTCCTCAACAAACCTGTAAAAAAATCTAATTAAAACTTCCCTTATTATTAATAAACTTATAAAACAATATCATTATTTTTAAAAGCCTTGCTATAAACACAAAAAATAACACATCCTTTTTAAATAAATAAAATTATATTATATTTCAAGGAATAATTAACTACGGAAACAGATAATGAAAAACATATTTATATTAATAATTTTATTCACAGTTACCCTTATGCTTTTTGCACAGGACAAACCAGAACAAAATGAAGAATTTGACCCATTAACTCTAAACGAACCACCCTTACCTTTTATGGACGGTTCTATGATTTATGAAATAATCACCGATATTGGAGATAATTCA
Source organism: Fidelibacterota bacterium (assembly GCA_029939785.1). Lineage (GTDB taxonomy): Bacteria > Fidelibacterota > UBA2242 > UBA2242 > JAFGTP01 > JAOZSG01. The sequence continues at coordinate 2,671 of JAOZSG010000010.1, forward strand.
GGTGAGGGGTATTTTCAAAATAATTCATTACTGGTAGAAAAAACAGGTTGGAAAGTTCAAATATTCTCTTCAACAGATTTTTACATTACTGATAGTATTTATAATGCATCTATTGAAATATTCAATGATATCGATGTAGAAAAAATATTTAATTCACCATACTATAAAATTCGAATTGGTAATTGCGAGAATAGATCTAATGCAGAGTTATTATTAGAAAAAGCACGTGATAACAAATTCAATAATGCGTGGATTATTACTACACGAATAAAAGTTAAAGAATCTATTTTACCTTATTAATTACAATATAAAACATAAAATAAAAGAGAGGTTTTTATGTCAGGACATTCAAAATGGAGTACAATTAAAAGGAAGAAGGGTGCTAAAGATGCAGCACGTGGTAAAATTTTTACTAAAATTATCAAAGAAATACAGATTGCCGCAAAATACGGTGGAAGCGATGAAGAAGCAAATCCAAGACTAAGAGTTGCAGTTCAAAATGCAAAAAGTAATAATATGCCAAAAGCAAATATTGAAAAAGCAATAAAAAAAGGAACCGGAGAACTCGAAGGTGTGAACTATGAAGAAGTTACATTCGAAGGTTATGGTCCTGGTGGTGTAGCGATTATTCTCGAAACCATGACTGATAATAATAAACGGACGGTTGCTGAAGTTCGTCATCTTTTTAACAAATATGGTGGAAATTTAGGAACCAATGGCAGTGTTGCATGGATGTTTGATAAAAAAGGAAAAATTCTTGTTGAAAAAGATAAAACTGAAGAAGACGATCTTTTTATGATTGCAACTGAGGCAGGTGCAGAGGATTTTCTTACCGAAGAAGATGTTTATGAAATATTAACAGATCCCAAGGAATTACATGAAGTTACAAAAGCATTAGAAGATAATGATATTCCTTATGTAGAAGCTATTGTTGATATGATTCCGAAAAATGTGGTTAAGGTTGAAGAAAAAGATGTACCAAATTTATTACAATTAATGGAATTGTTTGAGGAACATGAAGATATGCAAAAACTTTTTTCAAATTTTGATATTGATGAAGAAATTTTGGAAAAATTTCAGGAATAAAATTGGGCAATATTATCAGGGTACTCGGAATAGATCCAGGCTTAAAACATACAGGTTGTGGAATTATTGAGAGTAATGGAAAAGATATCTATTATCTGGATTCAGGAACAATCGATACAGAGCCATCATTACCATTTCCGAAACGTCTATTAAAAATTTATCAGGAAATTAATGAATTAATTGATAAATATAAACCTGATGTATTATCAATTGAGAATACTATATATGCACAAAATGTTAGTATAGCATTAAAACTTGGACATGCAAGAGGTATTATAATTCTTGCAGCTGCAAAAAAAAACATTGAAATAAATGAATATTCTCCTAAAAAAATCAAATCTTCTATTACAGGTAATGGAAGTGCAAAAAAAGAACAGGTTCAGTACATGGTATCTAACATGTTAAATTTAAATGTTAATATGTTATCCTTAGATAGTTCAGATGCTTTAGCAGCAGCAATTTGTTATATAAATCAATTTAAATATTCAGGAATCTGATATGTTTGCATACATGCAAGGAACAATTATTGAAAAAACCCCTACCACAGTAATACTTGATATTAATGGTATTGGATATTTTATTCATATTCCAGTTTCTACTTTTCAGGCTTTACCAAGAGTTAATGAAATATTAAAACTTCATATTCATCTACATGTACGAGAAGATGCTCAAACCCTTTTTGGCTTTTACACAAAATCAGAGAAAAACTTATTTTTAAAATTAATTGATATTTCAGGGATTGGTCCTAAAATGGGATTAACTATTTTATCCGGAGCCAGCCCTCGTGAATTTAAAAAGAGAATTCTAAATAAAAATGTAAAAGCATTAACATTGATCCCAGGAATTGGGAATAAAACAGCACAAAGAATGATTATTGAACTTGAAGGAAAATTATCAACTGACGATGATGGAATTCAAACAGATACATTGCTACAAAATACAAAAACACAGGTAACAGATGAAGCAGTAAAAGCCTTACTATCATTAGGTTATAAGCAAAATGATGCAAATAAAGCAATTAATAAAGCAATTAATGAATTGGGAAGCAATGCGACATTGGAACAATATATCAAAGCCGCACTAAATAAAATGTAATATTAAGGAGAGTGTAATATGAGTGAAGTAAAAAAAACCTCCCTTTTTGATGTACATCAAAAAGCAGGTGCGAAAATAATACCTTTTGCAGGATATTTAATGCCTGTACAATACTCAGGAATAGTCGATGAACATAAAAAAGTCAGACAAAATGTAGGAATTTTTGATGTATCTCATATGGGGGAATTTCGGGTTACAGGAAGAAATGCTGAAGCCTTTTTAGATAGATTAACAGTAAATGATGTTAAAAAGCTAGTCCCAGGTAAAGCCCATTATACTATTATGTGTTATCCTGATGGTGGAATTGTTGATGATTTGCTTATCTATAAGTTTGAAGACCACTTCATGATGGTTGTAAATGCTTCAAACATAGAAAAAGATTATAACTGGGCAAAAGAAAATATTATAGACGGTGTTAAGATACAAAATGAATCAGATGATTGGGCTCTTATTGCTGTTCAGGGACCAAATGCTATTCAAACTTTACAAAAATTAACAAAATATAATTTAAATGATATGAAACAATTTGATTTTATTGAAGGTGATCTTGCAGGGAAAAAAATGATTATTTCTGCAACAGGATATACAGGTGAAAAGGGATTTGAATTATATTTAAAACAGGAAAATGCTACTCATGTGTGGCAGGAAATAATGAAAGCTGGAGAAGAATTTGAAATTTCGCCAATAGGTCTTGGTGCACGAGATACTTTAAGAATGGAAAAGAAATATTCTCTTTATGGTAATGATATTGATAAAACAACAAATCCCCTCGAAGCTGGTCTCGGATGGATTACAAAATTGGATAAAGGCGATTTTATAGGAAAAGACATTCTTGTCAAAATTAAAGAAGAAGGATTAAAACGCAGGCTAATAACTTTTAAAATGATTGATAAAGGAATCCCACGTCATAACTATAAAATTTTTAAAGACGAAGAAGAAATCGGATATGTAACTAGTGGTACTCATTCCCCTATTCTGGATTATGGAATAGGCATCGGCTACGTGGCATCAAAGTACAGAAAAAGTGGCACTGATATTGTAATTGAATCAAGACGAAAAAAGTTAAAAGCACAGATAGTAAAGCCGCCGTTTGTTTAAGACATGAGTTATAATGAATATTAAACGCAAAGAAATTATAGGATTATTATTAATCATAATTGGGATTTTAACTTTGTTAAGTCTTGCATCTTATAATCCCTTGGAAGAACCAACAATTTCGTCAAAAGTTGTAATTAACAACTGGATGGGAATTATGGGCGTTTATATTTCTCATTATTTAATAAAATATTGTATTGGAATAGCATCATATATAATACCACTATTATTGATTTTATGGGGTTGGTGGGCATTTTCCGGAAAAAATTTGTTGCAAAAATTGCATTTCACAATATATGTAATTGTAATTTCAATTGTAATTTCAGGAATATTAGCATTCCCAACTGTATTAAATCCGATTAACATAGATTCCGATTTTAAATATAGTGGATTAATTGGAGGTATGCTCACGAAAACTATCTATGATTTTACAGGTATTAGTGGCACAATTATTATATATCTGGCAGTTCTTTTAATTTCTTCAAGATTATTTTTCTCTCAAAGTTTTTATAAACCATTAAAAACTCTATTTAATAGAAAAAAAGATGAAAAGGAAACTGATCTCAGTACAGAACCCAAATTTATTCCGGAAATTGTTGAAAAAACCGAATTATCAAAAATTCAAAATATTGAGGATGAAATCGCTCATCCGAAAAAAAAATTATTTCCTTTTTTCTCTTTATTTAAAAAGAAAGAATCAAAAAATGAATTAAGTCTGGAATTTACAGATGATAATATTGATGATATCATTAATGTTAAAAAAGATAAGAAAAAAAACAAAAAGAATAAAAAAGAAAATCTTGATAAACCTGAACAAGAAATTGAAATACCAAAAAAGAAAAAAGGTAAATATATATTACCACATATAAATTTACTCGAACCGGAACCTGTATTCAAAGAACAAATTTCAAAAGCAGAAATGGATGAAAAGGTTGAAATACTTGAAAGAGAACTTGAGATTTTTAAGGTTCACGGTAAAGTTGTAAACATTTCACCCGGTCCTGTTATTACTCAATACGAAATTGAACCTGCACCCGGTATCAGAGTAAGCAAGATTGCCGGTTTATCAGATGATTTAGCTCGAATTCTTAAAGCCAAACGAATTAGAATTGTTGCCCCAATTCCCGGTAAATCTGTTGTAGGAATCGAAATACCAAACAAAAATATGGAAACAGTATTTATAAAGAGTATTGTAAAAACAAAGAAATTCAAACAGGCTTCTTCAATTCTTACAGTAGCACTTGGAAAAACTTCATCAGGAGAAGTCTTTACAATAGACCTTGCAAAAATGCCTCATTTATTAATTGCCGGAGCAACAGGATCCGGAAAAAGTGTAGCAGTTAACATGATTATTGCCAGTATATTATACAGAGCAAGACCGGATCAGGTAAAATTTGTGATGATTGATCCCAAAAAACTAGAACTTGCTGCTTACAAAGTTTTAGCTGGGTATCATTTAACAACTTGTGAAAGTATAGAAGAACAAGTAGTAACAAAACCTGAAAATGCTATTGTTGTTTTAAAATCAGTCGAATTAGAAATGGAACGCAGATATGATATGCTGTCCGGTGCATCTGTTAGAAATATTGTGGAATACAATGAAAAAATTTTAAAAGGTCTGATTGACGATGAACATTTACCATATATTGTTGTCGTAATTGATGAGTTAGCAGATCTTATGATGACATCTTCAAAAGAGGTTGAAGCACCAATTATCAGGTTAGCACAGATGGCAAGGGCTGTAGGAATACATTTAATTGTAGCCACTCAAAGACCTTCAGTAAATGTTATCACGGGAATTATTAAAGCAAATTTTCCAGCCCGAATGGCATTTCAGGTGACATCGAAAATTGATTCACGAACAATTCTTGACTTTAATGGAGCAGAAAAACTTCTTGGTAGAGGTGATATGTTACTAACAACCCCACAGGAACCAGAACCCAAAAGATTACATAGTGCATATATCTCTTTAGAAGAATTAGAAAGAATTTTAAAGCATATTACATCACAACCATCTTATGAAAATGACCTATTGCCAGCAGTAGAAATTGAAGATGATAATGCATATGTATCAGATGACTTTGATCCAGATGAAAGAGATGTATTGTTTGATGATGCAGTGAGACTTGTTGTTAATCACCAACAAGGTTCTGTTTCATTATTACAAAGACGACTTAGACTCGGATATGCTCGTGCAGGAAGAATAATTGACCAAATGGAACGTGCAGGAATTGTCGGTCCTCATACAGGAAGTAAAGCAAGAGATGTTCTTGTAGAAGAAGATTATCTGGATTTAATGTACGGTGATGTTAATGATATTCATTAGTAAGAAAATATAGGAGAAAAATATATGAAAAGAATAACATTTACAGTGATTATTCTAATGATTTCATTTCAATTATTATCAGCAGAGAAAAAACGAAACATTCTTGATGAAGTATCTGACAATTATATGGCAATCGTACCATTTCAGCTTGAGTTCAGACTTGTTCAGGAATATGATAATGGCAATAATGTTCAAGAAACAATGGGTGAATTTTATCTACATAATAAAGAATGTTTCAGAGTAAATTATCCTGATCAGCAAATATTATTTGATGGATCATGGCTTTGGAGTATTGATAAATTGAATAAACAAATTGTTGTCGAAGCCTTTGATCCAAGTTCAAGTCTAAGGTTAATATATAATGTTCTTAATGGAAATATGTCTGAGTATAAAATTGTTGATATTGTGAATTGTAAAAATGAAGAAGAAAAAGGAATGTTCCGAGTCAACCTTAAATCAATTAATGACAATAGTTTTTTTGAATCAATGATTGTTTGGATTGTTAAAGGAAAAAATGAAATTAATAAAGTTGAATATACAGATTTTCAAAAAAATAATATTTCAATATATTTTAATAAATTTTATAAATACTCAATACCGGAAGAAGAATTATTTCAAGTAAAAAATATTACAGCAGATGAATTAATAGATTTAAGAGAATGAATAAAAAAAAGACAAACCAATTTTTTAATTTTAAAGCATTAATAAGTATTCTTATTAGTATTATTGGTATATGGCTCGGGTTTAGAAAATTTGATCCAAACGAATTCCTATCCGCACTTCAGCAAACAAATTTATTTTATTTTTTTCTTGCTATGGCTGTAATAATTCTCACTATTATACTCAGAGCCTGGAGGTGGAAATACTTAGTTCATCCATTAAAAAACATGCCAATGAATCAATTATTTGCTGCAACATCAATTTGTTATTTTGGAAATAATGTATTTCCTATGAGACTAGGAGAAATTCTAAGATCCTATTCACTTGGTAAAATGGGTAATATCTCTGCTGTTGCAATATTTGGTACTGTTGTTAATGAAAGAGTTCTTGATAGTCTTGTTTTCTTTATTATAATTTTATTTGGAGCAATTTTTCTTCAGGATATGCCTTCCTGGGTGCAAACAGGTGGAATTACCGGAGGAATTATTCTCATACTTTTTAGCATCTTTTTATTAATATTTAATAAAAGTAAAAATAAATTTAAGATAATTTGGTATGATAAAACAAAAAAATATAACGATCATAAATTATTTAAAATATTTTCCAATTTGTTAAAAGGAATACTATCCCTAAAAAACACTCCTCATTTACTATTAATTATTTTTCAGTCAATTATTATTTGGCTTGTTTCAATTTCGGTTTTTTGGATAATTGGTCTTGCATTAAATGAAATATTTTCTTTACAATCCATATTATTAATATTTCTAGTAACTTCAGCAGTAATTGCAGTCCCGGCAGCTCCGGGTTATATTGGAACTTATCATGCCGGAGCAATCAGTATCCTTTTATATTTAGGACTCTCTACACCAAAAGCTCAGGCAATGGCTGTAATAATGCATGGAGTAGGGTTTATTTCACTTACTTTATTAGGTTTATTTTATTTTTTAAAATATCATATTCATATAAATGAAACATCAAATATTGATTTTGATCAAAAATAATTTTTTAACTTATTAAAAGTAAAAAAACTTAAACACTTCTTGATATATCTCGTTACATATTATATATTCAAAATGTTTATTATTAATTATTAATTTCGAGCTAAATATGGTACGATTTTTACATTTAATTATTGTTTGGCGATATAATTTTGGATTTGTATAAAAACAACCTTTCCTCAAAATAATCAATTTCACATTAAATCAAATATTTAATCAATAATAAATAGAGGTATCTTATGTCTAAGAAAAAAGTTGTAATTATCGGTGCTGCCGGAAGAGATTTTCATAATTTCAATACATATTTCAGAGGAAATTCAGAATATAATGTTGTAGCATTTACTGCAGCACAAATTCCGGATATTGATGGTAGAAAATATCCTGCTTCTTTGGCAGGTGAAGACAATTATCCTGAAGGTATCCCAATCCTTCCTGAAGAGAAACTAGTAGAAATTATTAAAGAAAATGAAATAGATGAATGCGTATTTTCATATAGTGATGTGAACTATGAATATGTAATGAGATTAGGTGCTATAGTTAATACTGCTGGTGCAAATTTTCGATTATTAGGACCAAGAGACACAATGATCAAAAGTACAAAACCAGTTATTTCTGTAGTTGCGACAAGAACAGGTTGTGGCAAATCTCAAACCTCCAGAAAAGTCATTGAATATTTAATGGCTCATGGTCTGAAAGTAGTAGCAATTCGACATCCTATGCCCTATGGCGATTTAGCCGCACAAAAAGTACAAAGATTTGCAAAAGTAAGTGATCTTGAAAAACATGATTGTACAATCGAAGAAATGGAAGAATATGAACCTCATGTAGTACGTGGCAATGTCATTTATGCAGGTGTTGATTATGAAGCAATTGTTAGGGCAGCAGAAAAAGATCCAGATGGCTGTGATGTAATTCTTTGGGATGGTGGAAATAATGATTTTTCATTTTATAAACCTGATCTGACTATTACAGTAGTCGATCCACACAGACCCGGCGACGAATTAACATATTATCCGGGTGAAATCAATCTAAGATTAGCAGATACAATTGTGATTAATAAAATGGAATCAGCATCTCCTGAAGGAATTCAAACGGTTAGAGAAAGCATTCAAAAAGTAAATCCAAAAGCTGTAGTTATTGATGGAGCCTCACCGATTAAAGTAGATGATCCTTCTATTATTAAAAACAAACGTGTTCTTGTTGTTGAGGATGGTCCTACATTAACACATGGCGGAATGAAAATTGGTGCAGGAACAGTAGCAGCACACAAATATGGTGCAAGTAAATGTGTTGATCCACGACCATATACAGTTGGAAAACTAACTGAAACTTTCAAAATTTATCCAAAAATTGGTGAATTATTACCTGCAATGGGATACGGTGAAGAACAAAGAAAAGATCTTGAAAGAACAATAAATGCTACTGATTGTGATTCTGTTATTATTGGTACTCCAATTGATTTAAATAGAATTATTAATATAAAAAAACCAAATACACGCGTTTATTATGATCTTCAGGAAATCGGAGAACCTACATTAAAAAATGTTTTAGAGGATTTTCTAACAAAACAAAATTTGTAATTTTTTACTGGTGATAATATGAAAAAAATAAAAAAAGCAGTTGTCGCATTAGGTGGAAATGCAATATCTCCAAAAGGTGAAATTGACTCAATTCATAATCAATTTAAAAATACACGAATAAGTCAAAAAGCAATAATGAATTTAATAAAACAAGGGTACAATTTAGTAATTACTCATGGTAATGGACCTCAAGTTGGAAATGCATTATTAAGAGTTGAACTTGCAGAGGGTAAAGCACCTCTATTACCTTTAGGAATTTGTGTTGCTGATACTGAAGGTGGTATGGGATATATGATTGAACAATCTTTACAAAATGCATTAGTGATGGAAAATATTGATAAAGATGTTGTTACTATTGCAACTCAAATAATTGTTGACGCTGATGATCCATCATTAACAAATCCTGAGAAATTTATTGGTGGATGGTATGATGAAGAACATATTAAAATAATGTCAAATAAATTTAAATGGTCTATAAAGGAAGTAAAAGGAAAAGGATGGAGAAGAGTGGTTCCCTCACCAATTCCAAGAAAAATAATCAATAAACGCATCATTCAGAAATTAGTAAATGAAGGAACCATTGTAATTGCTGCCGGAGGAGGTGGAATTCCTGTATATGTTACCAAAGAAGGATTATATGAAGGTGTAGATGCAGTAATTGATAAAGATCTTGCATCAGCAGTCCTGGCAAACGAAATAAATGCTGAAGAATTATTCATTTTAACAGATGTAGATCAGGTGGCAATAAATTTTGGCAAGCCAAATGAAAAGAGGTTATCTAATATTAAAGCCATTGAACTACAAAAATACTATGATAATGGTGAATTTCCTGCCGGATCAATGGGACCAAAAGTAAGAGCTGCCTTAAAATTTTTGAAATATGGTGGCAAATCTGTCGTTATTTCATCATTACATCAAGTATCAAATAATTTAAAAAAAGGTCAATTAACAAGAATCACGTAATATTTTATATAAATGTACTATTATTAAAAAAAAATTCTTAAAATCAAGTATCAATTTTGGATATATCATATGCAAAATTGATACTTTTTTTGATACAATATTTAATATAGAAAGAAGGTAATATGGAATTAACATTTGCAAATTTAAAACCAGATTGTGTAGAACGTAATTTAACCGGAAAAGTAATTGATTTTATCGAATCAAAAGGGTTTGAAATAATAAAAATGCAAAAAATGAGATTATCAAAAATCCAGGCAGAAGAATTTTATAAGGACCATGTTGGTAAACCTTTTTACAAAGGATTAATAGAAATGATGACATCAGGACCTTGTATTCCAATGGTATTGAAAAAGAAACATGCAGTAGAAGAATTCAGAAAAATAATCGGAAATACAGATCCTGAAAAAGCAGAAGACGGGACATTAAGACATTTATATGGTACTACTGTCAGACGAAATGTTATTCATGGATCTGACTGTGAATCCAGTGCTTTACGAGAAATAACATTTTTCTTTTCCTTTGTCGATGTAATACATTAATTTTATATTTGCAAATAACCTTTTATGGAGAATAACATGAAAAAAATATTAGTATTTTATATTTTTTTATTATTAATAATTAATTGTGATAATGAAAAATCTATACCAGGTGAAACAGGAATTCCAATTTATCTGGTACCAACAATTGAATCACAAAACGACACTCTGCGAAGTACATTTAGATGGAGTTTTGAAAATGTTCCTGAAAATAGCAGACTGGATGTATTAAGTTTTCAACCATCAAGCAATGCATATAATATCTTTTTTATTCCGGATATTCATGGCAAATATAAAGTTAAATGTGAAATATTAAATCCAATGGATGAGATTATTAAAGAAACAAATTTTATCTGTGAAATATCAGCTGCTACCACATCAAAAGATCAAGATTCTCTTATAAATCTTCGAGTTAAGACAGAAGGTTTCGGTGATCTGCCTGATCCTATATATCTTGATGATCAAAAAGAAGTTGACGTTTCTAAAACAACAAAAGAGACAATAGTATTAAAAACAGAAAAACCTAAAGAAATTACTCCACCTAACTCCAATAAAATTAGGAAAAAGAAAACCATTAAAGGACTATATACTATACAAATTTCATCTTTTCAATCATATCAAAAAGCAGAGATTGATCTGGAAAAATTAAAAAGACTTGGTCTTGAAGTTTATATTAAAAAAGTTTTTATAAATGAAAAAAATGAGACCTGGTATAGAATACGATCAGGGATTTATCCTAATTATACTAAAGCCAAAAAAGAAGCTGAAAGATTAGAATCAAAATTAGGTCGAACTGGAATTTGGATTGATAAAATTGATTAAAACCACTTTTATTAACTAATTACGGAAACATTTATGAGACTTAAATATTTTGATTTTAGAGATATCTTATTAACTCCTCGGCTATCTTTAAGTTGGAAAAAAATTTCAATACATGTTTTTGGAATATTTGCCGGCTGGTTTATTTACTTCCTGTTAACATATATTGCATTGTTAGTTAATGGTTTAACCATCAAACAAATATGGCTTAGACATTATTTATTTCCAATTATATTTAATACGGACTTACCAATACAATGGTATGTTTATGTAATTTCAGGAATTGGAATTTCAATTTGGATTTTAATATATATTTATTCTTCAACAGCAGTTTCCAGAATTACTTATGAACAATTAAAAAGGAATAATTATTTTAGTACAAAAGAAAGTTTATTATTTGCTAAAAAACATTTTTTTGCACCTATTTTTACTCCAGTTATTATTAGTCTAATAATTTTCTTTTTTATTTTAATATTTTGCCTAATTGCTTTACTAACCAAAATACCTTTTTTTGATATTTTATTCCTTGGTTTTCCATTTATCTTATATTTTATATCATCAATATTTATTATTTATACTATACTTATTTGGATCATATCTCTTTTTTTATCACCTGCTGTAGTGGCAACTGCAGAAGAAGATACTCTGGAAACAATATTTCAAAATTATTCTAGTTTTTGGAATCAACCATGGAGAATTATTATATATGAAATTTTAAATATTGGATTATCAATATTGGTTACATTTATATTTTCTTGTTTCTATTTTTTTGCATATAAATTATTAAATATTTGTTTTAGTTTTGCCATTTTTTCAAATAACAAAGCAGATACAATTCTAAGACATGCATCATCTTATATATATGGTAATCACTCCCCTATTACGCCACATATTCCTTTTATATTTCAAATAGAACCAGAAAAACTAATAAATCAATATAATCTTTCAATTACAGAAAGTTTTTCTACATTTCTGGTTGTAATAAGTTTATTTTTTATAACAATATCCATATTTGCTTATTTTCTCGTAAATATTAATATAGGTCAGACTTTAATTTATTTAATTATAAGAAAAAGGAAAGATGAGGAAAACTTAATTGATCGAAAAGAAACAGATGAACTCAAAGAAAAAGATAAAAAAAATCTTAAGATAAATTAATAAATTTAAATATTTCTAATTATTAACAAGTTAAAAATATTTTTAGAAATAAAATGCACCCCAAATTTCTCCTCTTAAAACACAAAATTAATTTAAGATTAATAAAGAAAAAATACTTTTTTTATAGTTAATACTTGATTATCCAATGTTCAACTTATAAATTTGCGTCTTGATATGAAGATAAGAATAAGTACATTTGACCAGGACCACCAGATACTTGAAGATGTCATTGACAAAAGAAATATAGGTATTTATGATAATTCTTTTAATAATAAAATCATCGTAAAATTATTAATTGATAAGTCATATAAATGTTGGAAAATACACGGGATTCTTGAAACTAAGATAGTTCTGACTTGTGATAGATGTTTGGAATTATTTGATTTGTATTTATCTCCGAAAATTGATATTATCATTAGTACTGATAAAGTATTAGAAGTTGATAGCGAGAATGTAATATATTTTCAACCGGGAACAGATGAAATTGATATCAGTGAAAATTTGAGAGATTATTTGCTTTTAAGCATACCTATCAAAAAAAATTGTACAGATGAATGTAAAGGTTTATGTCCATCTTGTGGTATAAATTTGAATAAAAAAAGTTGTAAATGTCACGATGATTCTATTGATCCCAGATGGGACAATTTGAAAAATCTAAAATAATGGAGGATTAGTAAATTGGCTTTACCAAAAAGACGTACTTCAAACGCAAATAAAAGAAAACGTAGAACACATTGGAAATTAAAAGAAGTAAACACTTCAAAATGTTCAAATTGTGGAGATGTTAAATTACCTCATAGAGCCTGTCCAAATTGTGGTTATTATAACGGCAGACAGGTAATTGCGGCTAATGAAAAATAATTTTCACACTGTGTGAAAAACAATATTTTATTGCTTATTAAATGATTAATTAATATTTTTCATCCAATTAATTATTTAATAAGCAATTTTTTTAAGGAATAAATATTTCAATGGATAAAATAATACCAACAATTACTGCTCTTGGTAAGTATGTACCAAAAAAAATACTGACAAATAAAGATCTGGAAAAAATGGTTGACACCAATGATGAGTGGATCAAGAGCAGAACAGGAATAAAAGAACGCCGTATTGCAAACGAAGAAGAAACTTCTTCTTTTATGGCTGCAAAAGCATTTCAGGATATGCAGGAACGATATAATATTGATCCTTTAGATATTGACCTGATATTAGTACCTACAATTACACCAGATATGTTTTTCCCATCTACTGCAGCATTGATTCAAGATAAAATTGGAGCAAAAAATGCATGGGGATTCGATTTGTCCGCAGCATGTTCCGGATATCTCTATGCTCTTGAAGTCGCATCAAATTTCATCAAATCCGGTCAATATAAAAAAGTTCTTATTGCAGCTTCTGAAAAAATGAGCTCAATTACTGATTATACTGATAGAAATACCTGCATACTTTTTGGTGATGGTGCTGGTTTAACATTGATAGAAGCATCAAAAGATGATACAGGAATAATCGATACTGATCTGCATATGGATAGTATAGGTAAGGATTTCTTATATATTAAAGGTGGTGGATGTCTTAATCCTGCTACTCATGAATCAGTTGACCAAAAATTACATTATGTTTATCAGGATGGTCGTCCTGTATATAAATATGCTGTCAGTAAAATGTCTCAAACCGGATATGATCTTGTACATAAACATTCATATACAGGAAAGGATATCGACTTATTTATACCTCATCAGGCCAATCAGAGAATTATTGATGCTTGTGCCAGCAGATTAAAATTACGTGAAGATCAAATCATGTCAAATATTGCAAAATATGGTAATACAACTGCTGCGACAATTCCATTAGCTATGGTTGATGCTATTGATGATAAAAGATTGAAAAAAGGTGACCTTGTTATTATTACCGCATTTGGTGGTGGCTTTACCTGGGGTGCAGCATTACTGAAATGGAGTATCTGATATGGCTAAAACTGCTTTTATTTTTCCTGGACAAGCTTCGCAATTTGTTGGAATGGGAATGGATTTATATAATCAGAGTGAGATTGCAACCAAATTATATGATTATGCTGAACAGATTTTTAATTTTTCACTCAAAGAAATTTCCTTTTATGGTCCAATACAAGAACTAACCAAAACTGTTATTACACAACCTGCAATATTTGTTAATTCTATAGTTATATTTGAAGAATTAAAAGCAAAAGGATATCTTCCGGATATGGTTGCTGGACATAGTTTAGGTGAATATTCTGCTTTAGTTGCCGCAGGAGTTCTGACCTTCGAAACCGGATTGGAACTTGTTAAAATTCGTGCTGAACAAATGCAGATTGCAACTGAAAATAATGCCGGAACAATGGCTGCAATAGTTGGAATGGATTTTAATACTGTAAAAAAAATCCTTGATGAGGCAGGAATAACAGGAGTATGCGAGGTAGCAAATCATAATTCACCAATACAAGTAGTAATCAGTGGTGATGTGGCAGCTGTACAGACATCTATGCTTGAGTTGAAAAATGCCGGAGCAAAAAGAGCAATTGAATTAACTGTTGGAGGAGCTTTTCATTCACCATTAATGAGTGAAGCAGGTGAAAAACTAAAAGATGCTTTAGATAAAGCAAAATTCAAAGCACCAATATGTCCGATTTATTCAAATGTAACCGGAACTTCAACAGATAATCCTGAAGTAATACGCGAAAGACTATATCAACAATTAACATCCCCTGTTTTATGGGTGAATACTATTGATAATATGATTTCTGATGGTGCTGAAAAATTTATTGAAGTCGGTCCTGGAAAAGTATTACAAGGTTTGGTTAAAAGAATTTCTAACAATATTGAGCTGGAAGGTGTATCCAGTATCGAAGATTTGGAGAAAAAATAATGGGTTTTGGATTAGAAAATAAAGTATATATAATTACTGGTTCAGGTAGAGGAATTGGCTTAGAGATAGCAAGAACTTTTGCTAAAAATAAAGCAATTGTAGTTCTATCTGATTATAATGAAGAATCATTAACTCAGGCAAAAGAAGAATTTGATACAAATAACTATCCATATACAGCGATTCCCTGTAATATTACTGATGAAAATGAAGTATTAAACCTTATCAGTACTACTCATAAAAAATATGGTAAAATTGATGGATTGATCAACAACGCAGGAATTACCAGAGATACTCTTCTTATGAGAATGAAAAATGAACAATGGGATGCAGTTATTGAAACTAATCTAAAAGGTGTTTTTCTTGCAACAAGAGCAGCAGTAAAATATTTAATAAGTCAAAAATTTGGAAAAATTATAAATATTGCATCTGTAGTAGGTGTTACAGGAAATGCCGGTCAAACTAATTACTCAGCCAGTAAAGCCGGCGTAATAGGATTCACAAAATCAATAGCCCAGGAATTAGGTAGCAGAAATATTACTGCTAATGCAATTGCTCCCGGATTTATTGATACTGATATGACAAATAAATTAAGTGATAAAGTAAAAGAAGAATTTTTAAAAAATGTTCCACTCAAACGAGCGGGATCTCCCGTAGATGTTGCTAATGCAGCATTATTCCTGGCCTCTCCTTTCGCGGATTATATTACAGGTCAGGTATTATTAGTTGATGGTGGAATGGTAATGTAAATAACTTGGAGGATTAAATGGATTATTTAGCAAAAGTAAAAGAAATTACAGCAGACAAATTAGGAGTTGATGAAGCAAAAATTACTGAGAATGCATCTTTTATTGATGATCTTGGTGCTGATTCTTTAGATACTGTAGAATTAATCATGAAGATGGAAGAAGAATTTGATTTAGATATTCCTGATGAAGAAGCAGAAGGCTTAAAAACTGTTTCTGATGTTGTAACTTATATCGAAGAAAAATTAAAATAAGAAACTACTTATGAAAAAACGAGTTGTTATTACTGGTATGGGTGCAATTACCCCAGTAGGGAATAATGTCCCTACATTCTGGAATAGCCTTATTGAAGGAAAGAGTGGTACAAAACTAATTGAAGGTTTTGATACTGAAGGTCTTCCCGTTAAAATAGGTGCTGAAATTACAAATTTTGATCCTCTTGACTATCTTGAATTAAAAGAGGCAAAACGTATGGACAGAGTTTGTCAATTTGGTATGGCAGCAGCTAATCAAGCAGTTGAAGATTCTAAAATTGCAGAGTCAAATTTTGATCCGGCACGTATTGCTGTTGTGACAGGAAGTGGTATCGGTGGTATTGATACACTAGAAAAACAGCATACTGTTATTATGACAAAAAAACCAAAATTTGTTAGTCCACTATTCATTCCAATGTTAATTCCTGATATTATTCCGGGACATATTGCTATGAAATGGAATTTTATGGGTCCAAATTATTCTGTTGCATCTGCGTGTGCTACAGGTTCTCATGCAATCGGAATAGCATATCGTCATATTCTTTCAGATGATTGTGATGTAATAGTTACCGGCGGTACAGAAGCTAGTATTACACCTTTAGCTCTGGCAGGATTTTCAAATATGAAAGCACTATCCAAAAGAAATGATGACCCGGCAAGAGCCAGTCGTCCTTTTGACAAAACAAGAGATGGTTTTGTTATGGGTGAAGGTGCAGGAATGCTTGTTCTTGAAGAACTGGAACATGCTCTGAAGCGTGGTGCAAATATATATGCAGAGATTGTAGGATATGGTTTTTCTGCTGATGCTTATCATATTACATCACCACATCCTGAAGGTCGTGGTCAAAAAATTGCTTTAGCATCGGCCATAAGGACTTCCGGGCTTCCAATTGAAGATTTCCAGTATTTGAATGCACACGGTACTTCAACTCCATTAAATGATAAGTATGAAACCATTACAATAAAAAAAGTATTTGGTGAAAATGTTAAAAACATTAATATCAGTTCTATAAAATCTATGACCGGTCATCTTCTCGGTGCTGCCGGTGGAGCCGAAGCAATAGCATTAGCGATGAGTCTTAGAGAACAGATTGTACCACCAACTATTAATTATGAATTTCCTGATCCGGAATGTGATCTTAATTATACTCCTAATAAGGCAGTTAAAAGAGAAATAAAAGCCGGATTATCTATGAATTTTGGTTTTGGTGGTCATAACGCAGCATTAGCATTAAAAAAATATGACTAATTTTTTCAATATAATTTTCAGAAAAATATTCTATAAAACTACCCCATCTTCATTAGAATTGAAGATGGGGTATATATTTTCCAATCCAAAACTTCTAAAGACAGCATTAACTCACAGATCCATTACAGAAAAAAATTATCTATCCTATGAAAGATTAGAATTTCTTGGTGACGCTGTTCTCGAACTCGTAGTATCTGAATTTCTTTTTAAGAAATATCCAAAAAAAACAGAAGGCTTTTTAACAAAAACCCGTTCCGGCTTAGTAAAAGCTGATAGTCTCTTTGAAGTTTCAATAAAATTAAATCTACCTGATCACTGTATTACAGATAAAGGTTTGGAATTGACCAAAGATCCTTCACAAAGTAAATTACTTTCAAATTTTGTTGAAGCAATAATTGGAGCAATTTATCTGGATCGTGGTTATAAACATGCTGAACATTTTATCAATAAATGGATTATCAGTAAAAATGATGTAGAAATGAGTTCCAATTTTAATTTTAAAGGAAATCTCATTGAATATAGTCAGAAAAATTTCAAGAAACTTCCAAAATTTGTTGTAGATAACGTTAAAGGTCCTGATCATGAAAGACAATATACAATATCTGTACATATTGATACTAAGAAGTTAGGAACCGGAACAGGTAGAACAAAACTTGGAGCAGAACAGGAAGCAGCTCTGCAAGCATTGGAATCATTAAAAGTAAAATATCAAATCGCTGAATAAAATTATAATTTCAATTCTTAATAAAACTTCATGACCTATTTAACCAACTTGGTCCAACCATGTTTATCAATATATTTTTTTAAATTTTTTGGTCGATATTTACTATTATCCCAACGATCTTTTACTGATTGATGAATTAATATTTCCCCTTTGCCATGATCAATTGGGCGATAATACGCCTTTTTAGAACGATATATATTTTTTCGTGACTTATGTATCTTGGAGTCAAATCTTGGATTCAAACTTTCTATCAAATGGGATTCAATACATAGATTAAACGTCATTGCCTCTTCCAACATCCATTTAAGTGAAATATCTGAACTCATATATCCT
>JAOZSG010000215.1 GCA_029939785.1 Fidelibacterota bacterium
ATTATATACTATTAATACAGACCTTTATACTGCTGTTTTATCATCAAAAGGTGGTGGTACTTTAAAAAGTTTTCACCTTAAAAACTATAATCAATTTAATACAAATGACACAAGCCTTGTAAATCTTGTTAACAACAGCGGGGAAGCCCCATTATTAATTAAATATATTTCTATTTCATCCGGTATCCCTGAAACACTTTCTCAGAATTTTCTATTAACATCTTCTAATATTTCTTTACCTTCAAACAACATATTTACTATTTCCGAAGATCAATCTTTGGAATTGGTTTTTTCTTTAAAAAACGATAGTGCGTCAGTCACTAAAACGCTAACATTCTTTGCTGATAAATATTATTTTGATCTTGATAGTGATTTAACCGGTATCGCTTCAAATATCGCCCCAATGTTTTATTCTTTAGTATGGAATAATGGTATGCCATATACAGAACCCAACAAAAAATACGAAGACAGATACGTAAACGCTTTCGCTCATGCTTCCCGCGAGACAGAAAAACTTACATTAAAAAATGAACACCCCAAATCTACGCAATTTGATGGAAACACTGAATGGACAGCACTTAGAAATAAATATTTCGCTGCTGCTTTTATTCCACAAAACAGTGCTTCCGGATACCGTTTATTTGGATTTGGCGAGAAAAAAGATGATTATGTTCATAAATATTTTGGTATGGATCTATTATTACCGAAAACACAAACCAATTTGACAAAAATATATATTGGTCCTTTAAAAAAAGATCTTCTAACAGACACACATGAAAATCTCGATGACCTCATGAGTTTTGGTTTCAAACTTATCAAACCAATAAGTAAATTTGTTTTATGGTCATTTATTAATCTTTATAAAATAATTCCAAACTATGGTTTCGTTTTAATTATCTTCTCAATATTAATAAAAGTTGTTCTTTCACCATTAACAATAAAATCAAATCAGTCAATGAAAGAAATGCATAAAATTCAGCCATTAATGACTGAATTAAAAGAAAAATACAAAGACGATCCTCAAAAAATGAATCAGGCTACAATGAAATTATATAAAGAGCACGGTGTAAACCCTATGGGGGGCTGTCTGCCTGTTTTACTTCAAATGCCTATACTAATATCTCTTTTTACTGTTTTTCGCTCTACCATCGAATTAAGGCACGCCCCATTTGTCTTCTGGATAACTGATTTGTCGGCACCGGACGCTCTGTTTACTCTGCCCTTTGTAATTCCTTTCTACGGTCAACAGTTTAATGTAATTCCTTTGCTCATGGCGGCATCACAAGTAATACAAATGAAATTTTCCGGTCAAAGCACCAGCCCTCAACAAAAACAAATGATGTATTTTATGCCTGTTATGATGTTTTTCCTCTTTAATAATTTTCCATCCGGTCTAAATCTATATTATACACTTTTCAACATATTAACAATAGTCCAACAGAAATATTTTACACCTGATGCAAAAACAAAAGTAAAAAGCAATAAGCCAAAGAAAACCAGCATACAACGCTTACGTGAAATACGTAAATCTCGATAGCAAAAGAGTTTTCTATATGTCCTATATCAACAGCACCATTATTGCGTTATCAACACCACCTGGTTTTGGTGCAATAGCGGTTATTCGACTTTCAGGTGCTGAATCAATATCAATTGTAAAACAGATAATTCCTGGGAATTTTGTGTTCATTCCAAACAAGGCTACCTTTACACAAGTATTTGATAACAAGAACCATATAGATGATATTGTATTAACATACTTTAAATCTCCAAACTCTTATACTTCTGAAGATATTGTTGAAATTAGTTGCCATGGAAGCCCCTACATTGTGGAAAAAATTATTAGTCTTTGTACAAAAAGAGGCGCAAGCATAGCACAGCCCGGAGAATTTACTAAACGTGCATTCTTAAACAGCAAAATAGATCTATCTCAGGCAGAGGGAGTTAACAGCCTAATTCATGCTAAAACAAAAGCAGCACACTCTTCTGCCAGAAACTTGCTTGACGGAAAAACAGGGGCCATATTAAAAGATATTAAATCTCAATTAATTGACGCAATAACCTTGTTGGAACTTGAGTTGGATTTTTCTGAAGAAGAAATAGAATTTACATCCACAAAAACAATCACTAACAAACTCAACAATATCAATGCTTTAATAAGACCTTTGTTGTTAAATTATTATTTTGGCAAAATGTTAAAAGATGGTGTAAAAACAGGAATCATAGGTGCACCAAACAGTGGCAAATCAAGCCTTATGAATGCTTTTCTCCAAGACGAGAGAGTAATTGTTTCTTCTGAACCGGGGACAACAAGAGATTCTATCGAAGAATCATTTAAACGGGGCGGTATTCAATTTAGACTTATTGACACGGCCGGACTAAGAACAACGAATAACGTTATAGAGAATATGGGGATAGATCGATCAAAACAAACCATTAAACATGCCGATCTTCTGTTACTCTTAATAGACTCAACAAAACCAATAGAAGCGTTTGACAAATATATACTCAACCCTGACAAAAAAATTATCATTATTCTAAACAAAATGGATATTTGCGAATCAAAAGTTATCAACACCCTTAAACAACATTTTAACAAATACAACACTATTGTTATTTCTGCTAAAAACCACACAAACATCCACAATCTGGCAGACCTTATGGTTAAAACAGTAAAATCAGGTTCTCCTAATTTTGATGAAATCTTTATAACTCATCAAAGACATTTTGATGCTTTAATTAAAACAGAAAAAAACATAGACATTGCAATTGAATCCGCATGTAACAATAATCCATCTGAATTTGTTGTAACAGATTTAAGAATAGCCCTGAATCATCTTGATGAAATTCTTGGAAAAACAACAAATGACGACATTCTTAATAATATTTTTCAAAACTTTTGTATTGGCAAATAACTAAAAGGTTTCACGTGAAACATAAATATGATATTATTGTTGTCGGAGGTGGCCATGCGGGAGCAGAGGCATCATTGGCAGCTGCACGACTTGGCAACAAAACTCTCTTAATAACCTTAGACAAAAATGGAATTTCAAGAATGTCTTGCAATCCTGCAATTGGTGGTCTTGCAAAAGGACACCTGGTAGCAGAAATTGATGCACTTGGCGGTGAAATGGGTAAATTAATTGACAAAACCGGGTTGCAATTTAAAATCTTAAACAAATCTAAAGGTCGTGCAGTGTGGTCACCTCGTGCACAGGCCGATAAAATTCAATATTCAAAAACAATGAGCGAAACCGTAACCTCTCAAAACAATCTTGATGTTCTTGAAGATATGGCTATTAAAATTAATGTTGCAAACCATGTAATTTCATCAATAGATACAGAAAAAAACGGAACAATCTCGTGTAAATCATTAATACTGACATGTGGAACATTTTTAAATGGCAAAATGTTTATTGGGGACAACGTTTATGAAGGTGGAAGATGGGGCGAGCGAAAATCCTATGGTTTAACAGAATCACTCAATAACCATGGCATAGAAAGTGGTCGCCTTAAAACCGGTACACCTCCAAGAATCCACAAAGACTCAATAAACTTTTCTGAAATGACACCCCAACATGGTGACCCAGACCCAAAACCCTTTTCATTTCAAACGACAAATTTTGCTCCACCTAATATTCCTTGTTATATCACAAAAACAAATCCGGAAACACACAAAATTATATACAATGTTTTGGATATTTCTCCATTGTTCACAGGTGCTATTGTTGGATCGGGCCCAAGATATTGTCCAAGCATAGAATTAAAACTAATTCGATTCAAAGAGAAACATTCTCATTTACTATTTGTTGAGCCGGAATGGCTTAATTCCAACCAATATTATATAAATGGTTATCCAACAAGCATCCCTTTAGATGCACAACTAAAATCAATCAGAACAGTACCGGGTTTAAAAAATGCTGAATTTATCCAGGCCGGATATGCTATTGAATATGATTATTTTCCATCGCGACAACTATATAGAACACTTGAAACTAAAAACATTCAAAATTTATATTTAGCGGGTCAGATTAACGGCACATCCGGATATGAAGAAGCTGCTGCTCTTGGTTTAATAGCAGGAATCAATGCATCTCAAAAAATAAACAAGAAAGAACCTTTTATTTTAGAAAGATCAGAATCATATATTGGCGTGCTTATAGATGATTTAATTACAAAAAATCCAACCGAACCATACAGAATGTTTACATCAAGAGCAGAATATCGGCTTTTATTAAGATTTGATAATGCCGATAGGCGACTTTCTACCAAAGGCTATAATCTTGGATTATTACCAAAACAGGCTTATGAAAAGGTTGTAATAAAAAACCAGGTTATCAACAAAACAATCAACCATATAAGAAGCACTTTTTATTCTCCGGATAAAATCAACGATATATTAATTAATAAGCAGGAGAATCCTGTTAAATCAGGTGTATCATTAGACAAAATAATAAAAAGACAAAACATACATTTTTCTGACATTATTAACATTCTTCCCAACAATTTAATAAGCGAAATAAACCAATCAGCATCTATAAAAGAACAAATAGACATAGATATTAAATATGAAGGTTATATAAAAAGAAATCTTGATTTGATAGAATCAGTAAAAAACCACGAACATTATAAAATACCAAAAAACATACAGTTTTCTGACATACAGACAATCACACATGAGGCAAGAGAAAAACTTGACCTTATTAAACCAGAAACCTTAGGTCAAGCATCAAGAATTTCCGGTGTTTCTCCAGCCGACATAACATCTTTAATGATATATCTTAAACGGAAATGATGTTTCACGTGAAACAATTCAAAGAACTAACAAACCATATTTCAAAATCGATTATAAATTCCGCTGAATATTGTGCTTTTATTTCATCTCTAAAGAAAAATCAAAACACAACCATTAAAAACATTGACGGTTCATTTTTTGCCTTTTTCTTACATACACTTATTCAAAAAGATATAAATAATATTCTCGTAATAACAGAAAATGAAGATGAGTTAGAAAACATAAGGGATGATCTCGATTTTATTACAGGAGAAAATATTATTTCTTTTTTACCGGATCCAGAGTCTAATAATGATTCATTTGATAATGAGATAAATTCCTTTTTTATAAACAGTACGATAAAAAAAATCAATGCGAATAAAAAAAATATTGTTGTTTCTACAATCAAGGGTTTGGATTCAATTTTCACAAAACCTGATTACGCAAAAAAAAATCAGTTTATTTTAAAAACAAATTCGGAAATAGACCGAGATCATTTTTTAAAACTTTTAAATGATTTTGGTTTTAACAGAGAAGACACTGTTGTTTATCCTTTAGATTACTCTGTGAAAGGTAGTATTATTGATTTTTTTTCGCCGGAAAGAATTAATCCATTAAGAGTTGAATTTTTTGGTGATACAATAGAATCTATTAGAAGTTTTGACATTGAAGATCAAATATCAATAAAACATCACGATGTGATAACCTTGGTTCCTCCGGCAAACTCAAAGTTAGAAAAAGAAAACAGTACTTCAATTTTTGATATAGTTTATAATGACACACACGTGTTTTTATATAATACTGAAAAAATTGAGGAAGTCTTTCAAGAAAGACTGGAAAAAGAAAACTTACTTAATAAATTTAAAATTATTAAAATAATGCATTTATTAGAAGCAGAAATTGATTTTAATTGTAAGAGTAATAATTTTCCCAAAAACAATTTTTCTGGTTTAAAGGATCATTTTCAAAAATTATTAAAAAACCCTGTACAACAGTTATTCGTTATATGTGAAAACAACAGTCAAACAGAAAGAATATCAGACCTTATTAACATACCTAATATTCAATATATTTCAGGAAGTATGTCAACAAATTTTGAATGTGAAAAATATGGTATAAATGTTTTTCCTGATTATGAACTGATCAGGACGGCACACTATTATAACTTTTTTGCTCCTCAAAACCCTACCCTTGGAATGATCTGCACACGCGGATGCCCATATCACTGCACTTTCTGCTCACCACCATTTCATTCCGTAACAAAAAGATCCGTTGAAAATGTAATTCGTGAAATCAAGATTATAATCGAAAAGTATGCAATCACCAGCTTCGATTTCTTTGATGAG
>JAOZSG010000011.1:0-16717 GCA_029939785.1 Fidelibacterota bacterium
GATGACTGTTTGTTAAAATAAAATAAAAATTATTTTAATAACAGGTTTTTTAGGAGCTGGTAAAACAACTTTACTAAATAGAATTCTGGAGCATTACAAAAATCAAAAATTCGGTTTAATTGTAAATGATTTTGGTAAAATTGCTGTAGATGGAACATTGATTTCTGAAAAAATGGAACACGAAAGCTCAGATGAACAGCTGGTGGAAATAGCTAACGGATCAATTTTTTGTTCTTGTCTGAGTTCAGTTTTTGTTGACGGACTAAAACATTTTTCAAGAGTCAAACCAGAGTTTTTATTCATTGAAACTTCAGGTTTGTCTGATCCCAGCTCTTTTGATAAAATATTAAAAGATTTTCAATTACAGGAAGAATACGAAATTTTATCATCGATCTGTTTAGTTGATGCTGTTAAAACATTAAAATTACTAAATGTCATTACTATAATACAAAAACAAATTCAATATAGTAATATTATACTTCTTAATAAAAGTGCAGATGTGGATTCTGAAACTCTTGAAAAATTGAGTGAAAAAATTGTGGATATGAATCAATCTGCAACACAGATAAGAACAAATTATTGTGAAATTGATTTTGATTTGTTAAACGATAAAAAGTTTCAAAAAAGTAATGATTCTTTGGAAAGTTGTAATACTCCCGGCTCACGTCTTTGTAGTATTTTGTTGGAACAAAAAAATATTAATGAATTAGATTTACAGGAATTATTACTGGAAATAGTAAAACATAGTTATCGCATAAAAGGTTATTATCGAATAAATGATAAAACTTTTTATTTTTCGGATAATAATGGGATTATTGAGAAAAAAGAAGTACAGGTCTATAGTGATTATGGAATTAATATTTTGAGTGATAAAAATCAGATTTTTTATATAAAAAGTCTAATTGATAAATTAGGGTAGATAATGTGATGTATTTTGGCCACAAAAAGTTTACAAAACTGACAATTTGGAGTTTTGAAAGCTGTATCTATTTATTGCCGTTCAACTGAGATATTACTAAAATATCTTCTACAAATGATATCGTTTTTCCATTACAAATAAAAACCTGATCTTACCCGGCATTCGTGAATTTATTTTTGCAACTATTGCTGGAGTAATAGTTATTTTATGTTGTCTTTATGTTTAACTCTGCATCTATAAAACCGCCTCGTTTTTGTATAAATCATATAGGTTGTACAATTTTTTAAACCACATTATAATAAATTTATAAAAAAAAATTGCCATTAAAAAAAATATTAATTAGATTGCAAACGTTTACGAAACTAATAGTGATTGAAAAATGAAAAGAAATGTTACTATAAAAGATATTGCAAAAAAATTAGGAATTGCTCCTTCTACAGTGTCAAGAGCACTTAAAGGACATCCTGAGATAAATTCCAACACAATCAAAAGAGTGAAAGCCAAAGCCAAAGAGATGAATTATCATCCTAATCTTATTGCCCGAAATTTTCAGAGGCAAAAAACAAATGTGATTGGAGTTATTGTCCCCGAAATTAGACATCAGTTTTTTTCAGGTGCAATTAGTGGGATAGAAGAAGTAGCATATCAACATGGATTTTCCATTCTGGTTTCTCAATCAAATCAAAATTATGAGAGAGAACAAAAAAATATTGATGTAATGGTTTCGAATCAGGTCGCAGGTTTGTTAATATCAATTTCAGAAACAACAATGAATAAAGCCCCATTTGAAAGATTAGTGGATAGAAATGTTCCTTTTGTATTTTTTGACAGAGCCATAGAAAATATGGATGTAGGAAAAGTAGTAGCAGATGATTTTGGTGGTGCATACGAAGCTGTTGAACATCTAATTAAGGCCAGATATAAGAAAATTTTTTATATTGGCGGACCTAGACATTTATTGATAACAAAAGAACGATTACGTGGATATAATGCAGCAATGAAAGATTATAACTTACCTGTATCATCTGATTGGATTATGTTTGGTGGTTTGGATGAAGAAGACGGTGTGAAATGGTTTCGAAAATTAATGACGAGAGGAATTTTACCAGAAGCTATCTTTGCTATAAATGATCCGGTAGCAATTGGATTGCACATGAAAATTAAACAAGCCGGATTACGGATTCCTCAGGACATTGCACTTATTGGTTTCTCAAATAATATGATAACAGCATTAGTTGATCCACCATTAACAACAATTGAACAATCGCCAAGTATAATTGGTGCAAAAGCTGCGAAAATGTTAATAAATCAAATAGAAAATAATCAATCACATTTTGATCATACTGAAGTAATAGAGACTCGTTTGATTATTCGTCAGAGTAGTTGATTAGTTATTTTTAATAAGTTTTTTTACAAGAATCTAAATAAATATTCCTTTTAATTCCAAAAAGCTTGATTTGAAGAATTGAAAGTTATAATATTGTAAACGTTTTAAATAGTAATTTTAACAAGTAGGAGGAGAGACATGAAGAGTGTTAAAGTTTTTTTGGCTGTAGTGATTTTTTTACAGTTTAGTTCGTTGTTTGCTGCTGAGGATTTTCTTAATCCTTATGAAGTAGATGAAAATACAGTATTGTTGTTGCATTTTGATGGTGATTCAACAAATGCCTCAGACCAATCTGGAGATGCCGTTTCAAATGGGAATACAATGTATATTGCTCATGATGAAATGACTAATTTAGGTCAGTATGTATGGTTGGATAATGATGCTCGTTCAGATTCATCATTTTTTACTGTTGCTGATAATGATGCGTTAGATTTAGATTCTAGTTGGACTGTTGAATGTTGGGCTAAACAACTAACAGTTGGTGAACATGGTGATTGGCATACATGGTCAAAATTAGTTTCAAAACCATCTAATTGGTGGATGGGAATTAATGGACATCCAGATGTAAGAAATTTTCAATCAGGATATGAAACAACTAAAATTGGTGTATGGAAAGATACTTTTACACCGAATGGTGTAACAGAAACTGGAAAATGGTATCATATTGCAGCTATTTTCGATATTAATACAAAAGTATATTCAATTGTAGTACATGATAAAGAAGGTAATCTTGTTTCATCTAATTCGGTTTATAATCCTGAAGTTGATTTTACACCAATGACAAATAATGATCCTGTACAAATTGGTTTTGCTTATTGGTGGCCAGATTCATATTTCAACGGATTGATTGATGAAGTTCGAATTAGTAATTGTGTTCGTAATTTTAATATGCCTCCAGAAGTAGTTGCAGATGTTATTATGAATGTTGAAGAAAATACTTCTATCAATGTAGATATTGCACTTGCTGCCTCTTCATGGGAATATGCAAATGTTAATCTAAACTATTCTACTACATTGGAAGATAATTTTACTTCAATTGCAATGACATCTTCTGATAACGTACATTTTTCAGCAGATATTCCTGCACAACCCGCTGGAACATCAATAAAATATTATATTACTGCTGAGAATACAGATGGCGATATTGTGAACAGTATGTTTAGTGGCGAGGAAAGTGATACTGCATATTTTGGTATTGCAGTAGGATATCAAAAATCATTAGTATTAGACATGGATTTTGAACAAAATATTACAGATGCAACCGGTATAAATAATGTTGTTTCAACAGGAGAAGTATATTATTCAACTAATTCTATGGTTGGAGATTATTCAATTCATTTTACACCAGTAGCTACTGAAGATGACACAGTTGTTTCAATGTTAAAAGTTGAAAAACCAGCACCATTTCTTGGTTTTGATGATGGATATACAATGGAAGTTTGGGTTAATCCTGATACTTTAATTCCATGGTCAGCATTACTTGGAAAATACCCTGAATATTATAATGATGGAAATGACTGGAAATTTAATTATCGTTTATATTTTCATGGCCAACATCTTAATAAAATGAATATTGAAAATTATTATTCAAATACAGTTTGGCAACATGTATATCTTGATGATACTGATTTTATTCCGGGTCAATGGTATAAAATTGTAGCACAATTTTCTGCAGAAAAAAGTATGTTAATGATTGAATTGTTTGATGAAGAACTTAACTTAATTGAAAGTAATTGGCAGGATTGTGGATCTTTTCCATTAATGACTAGGGCTGGTGACTTTAGTATTGGTGGAGATGCCTATGATTTTATGGCAGATGTTAGATTTCAGGGATTGATGGATGGATTGAAAATTTATAATTATGCCGCAGCTTTACCACCAACACTGGAATCAGGTGTAATTTCAGGAATAGAGAGAATCAATCCAGGTGAAGAAAAAAGTATTGATGTAACAATAGATAATGCTGTTACAACAACACTAACTTATTCAATAAATGGTGGTGCTGAAACAGTTGTAGATATGACGAAAAGTGGTGAGTATGATTTTTCTTCAACTATTGCTGGACAAACTAAAGGAAGTTTGGTTGAATATTCCATTCTTGCTGTAAATAGTACAGGTAAAGAATTGAGACTTCCAGGTGCAGGATCATATATATTAAAGTATATGGGTACAGAAGATATGGTGTTGAGTCTTGATTTTGAAGAAGGTACAGGAGTTCCTGTTGATGCTTCTGAATATAATCATGAATTAAGTGTGATTGGGGCAATAGAATATTCAGATGACGCTTTAGTTGGAAATAAATCTTTATACCTTGAAAATGACAGTAGTTATATTCAGGTAGATCCGCCAGCAGCATTTCTGATTAATGATGAAATGACAATAGAAATAAGTTTTAATGCTGATGAAATTCCTTCTGATGGAACAGATTTAATAAGTAAATATCCAGATCCAGGTGATTGGGCATTTGGTTTTAGAATATCTTTTCAGGGAGATGGAAAATTATTTCCAGAATTTTTTCTTGTTGCAGATGAACCAGGAACACCAGATGGAACATGGAATTCTTTGTTTTTAGCTAATGATACTAGAATTAGTGCTGGGAACTGGTATACTTTTACTATGGAAGTTGGAGATGATTCTGCCAGAGTAAAATTATTTGATGCTGAAGGTAATTTGCTTGATAGTAATGTGAAATCTGTAGCAGGTCAACATCTGAATCCAGTTGATGGAGTTCTTTCAATTGGACATCGATGGGATAATTATGGAAATGTTTTTCAGGGAAAATTGGATAATATAAAATTATACAATTATTCAAAAACAGAAACAGAAGTATCTATTGATTCAAAAGATGAAAATCAAATTCCTATTAAATATGAATTATCACAAAATTATCCAAATCCCTTCAATCCAACGACTCGAATTGTATTTACCTTACCAGAAACACAAAGTGTAAGACTGAATATTTATAATATGTTAGGTCAAAAAGTAAAAACTTTGGTTAATACAAAATTGAATGCTGGTGCTTATTCTTTTGATTGGGATGCTACCAACAATAGTGGTGAAGTATTATCAAGTGGTATTTATTTTTATCGACTACAGACACCAGAATTTACAAAAACACATAAGATGATGTTTATTAGATAATTCTTAATAACTTGTCATAAACATGAGAGTGCTTATATTCTAAGTACTCTCATATTTTTTATTAAGGTTAAAAATGAAAAATCTTTATATAAAAACAATCGTAATTTTCATAAGTATTCCAATATTATTTTTGAGTTTTTGTGATTTTGCTACAAAACCAGCACATGAAAACCAACCTCCAACTACTACCATTGCAAATATTCCTGTCGAGATGGATACTCTGTTTCCGCGAGTACAAATAATTTGTGATGGAGGTGATGAAGATGGTTATATATTGGGATATGAGTATAGAGTAAAAACAATCCATTTGAAAATGAAAGATTCCACAATAACTAATTGGAAATATATTAGTGAAGATTCCTCAAATGGGATTTTAGATATTATTTTTGAATCCAGTGATACATTAAATCAGCAAATTATTCAGGTAAGAAGTATGGATGATGATTCTGCTGTTGATCCGACACCTGCTGAGAAATATCTTTTTACACCCAGAACTTATTATCCTGTAACTACAATTAATAGTCCTGTTAATAATAGTCAATTTTATTATCTTGATGAAATGACTGACTGGTGGCAGGGGATTAAACTCAATTTTTCGGCTTCTGATAAAGATGGTGAAATTGTAGAATATGGTTGGTCATTAGATGATAATGATTTCATTTGGACTACTGATACAGTAGTAAATTTAACTTCTGATATATTTATTGATGGTGTATCTGGGAAACATACAATCAAAGTTATATCAAAAGATAATACCAATTTAATTGATACAATTGGGGCAGAAATTAAATTTACTTTCATAAAACCGGAATTCAATAAAAACATATTAATTATTGACGACACTGAAGAAAGACATTTTCCTTCATCAGCTAGTAGAAGTGATGCCGTTGTAGATAGTATCTATAATAAATTATTTTCACCAGATAGTTCTATTGATTATAAAGAAAATGGTATGCCATCAAAAACTATCTTGGGAAATTATAAATTAGTAATTTGGCATTCAGATAATCCCAGTAGTATTCACCATTTAGTTGCACAAGAAGAAAAAATTCAAGATTACCTTAATGTTGGTGGAAATTTAATAGTTTCCGGATGGCAGGTTCTTAAACAATTTGCATTTGATCAGAATTTTCCAATGGAATATGAAGAAGGATCTTTTGTAAGAGATTATCTTCATGTAACAGCAGCACAGGCTCATGGTGGATTATTTGGAGATTTTACGCAAGCATCAGGATATAGAGGAACACCTACATTGGTATTAGATGGTGCTTTGATGAAGGGTTTTCCATATAATGAAAAATTAAAACTAATAGAAGTAATGATACCTGGTCCATTTACGGAAGTTCTTTCTACATATTTAGGTGAAGATAAAGAATTATCAAAATATCCAGTAGGTATCAGTTATCTGGGAACTCAATATAATGTTATTACGCTTACATTTCCTTTGTGTTTGATGAAAGATGATAATTTACAAGATTATGCAGATATGTTACTTGAAAAAATTAATATTTTTTAATGATCTGTTATTATATAAATAAATAGGATTTATAGATGAAAAAGAAGATATCATTTGTCATAATTTTACTAATAATTAGTTCCTTTGCTACAGTTTATTCTCAAGAAGTTACTTTAGATTATAAATGGATGAATATTGGTAATGTAAGAGCATGGATACCAAATAATGGTGGTTTTTGGAATATGAATATATATGATAATCCATCTTTGATCAATGTAGAATATCCAATTGGTTCTTTAATCGAACATGTTGGTGAAGGTGGTTTGTGGGTTGGAGCAATTACTCCTGATAATGACACATTAGTAACTGTTACCTCAAGTTGGAATCCATGGGGGCAAGGTGAATTTATGCCTCCAACAAGTGAACCATGGGATACTATTTGGGTTGTTAATAAAAATGATACAGTAGATATTCCATATTGGGAAAACTATGTAGGAAAAGCAGATAGAGATTTTGTTTTTAGATATAATGATTATAATGATTATAGTATGAGGGATAGTAAACATAATCCTCTATACCTTGATGTAGTAGAAATTGTTCATAATTGGTCTGCACCAGATGTTTTGGCAAATATTAAATTGTATGAATATTTTATTACACCCACTCAATTTGATTTAACTCAGGTATATTTGAGTGAATGGGTTGATCCAAATGTTGGAACTCGTGATGTTGATTTTGCAGGAATGCTTTCTGATGATTATTCGGAATATGATAAAGAATTACATATGGGAATGGGACTTGATAAACCTGGTAGTGTAGATGGTGATTGTAATTATCCAGTAGGATTTAAAATTTTTCCTCCGGACAATGTCTCGCCAAGTAGTTTGTTTTGGACTTTTAAATGGGGAGATTCAAGTAATCCTCCGGGTATAACTCCAAATTCAGATAGGAAAAAATATGAACAATTGATGGCTGCAAGAACTATTATGGAAGATCAACAAAGTGCAACAGGTGCGCATTTTATTATTTCTTTCGGACCAATGAGTGTTGCCAAAGGTGATACTCTTCATTTTTATGTAGCAATGATATTAGGTGAAGGAAAAGAAAGTTTAATAGAGACTGCGAAAGCATTAGTGAAAATTAAACAAAATGATTTTAATGTACCTGGACCACCTCCAAATCCATCAATAGTTTCTGATACTGATGATGGTGAAGTTACTATTAGTTGGTATCCAACTGAAGAAAATAATCCTGAGCTGTATTTTGATAAAAATAGGGCTGATGGCGATACATTACCATTTGAAGGTTATCGAATTTATAAAAGTACAAATTCAATTAATGGACCTTGGAAATTATTAGCAGAATATGATATAATTGATGGAAAAGCTGAAGACATTGGTTTGGAATACGAATATAATGATTATGGTTTACTTAATAATGTTGAATATTATTACTCAGTAACAGCCTTTTCAAAAGAAGATAAATCTTTAAATTGGCCTGCATTGGAAACAAGTATTGGAGATAATGCTGTTTTGGTAGTACCAGGAACTGCTCCACCTGAAAAAGTAGGAAAGGTTGCTGTTGTTCCAAATCCTTATCGTGGAGATGTTGATTATAATAGTTACTCACCACCGTGGGAAAAACCACCAGCATCAAGAAGTTTTTGGATGGAACAGGATCGTAGAATTCAATTTATTAATTTACCTCTAAAATGTGAAATAAAGATTTATACTGCATCAGGAAGATTGGTTGAAACTATTCGTCATAATACAGAAGGAACTTCAATAGGATATCATGATTGGAATTTGACATCTTCTGTTGGACAGGCTGTTTCTAGTGGGATTTATCTTTTTACAGTTGAAGATAAAGTTAATAATGATACTCAAATCGGTAAATTTGTAATCATTAAATAATTTTTGGTATTATGAAAAAAATAAATATTATATTGATGATTTTAGTGGTGACTTGTTTTGCTGATTGGCAACCTGGAGAAGTTCCCTTTATGAGTGAATGGGGTGAAAACTTAGATCCTGAAAATGTTTTGCCAGAATATCCAAGACCTCAATTACAAAGAAAAGATTGGGAAAATCTGAATGGATTATGGGAATTTGAATTTGTTGAATCTGATGAGATACCATGGGGAAGAACGTTAAGTAGAGAAATTCTTGTACCATTTCCTGTAGAATCAGCACTTTCAGGTATAATGGAAAAAGCCACTCGAAAAGAAGTTTGGTATAGGAAGAATTTTACTATTCCTGTTGACTGGGAAGGTAGTAGAGTTTTACTTCATTTCGGTGCGGTTGATTTTCGCTCTCAAGTATATTTCAATAATGATAGTCTCGGAGAACATAAAGGTGGATACGATTCTTTTACATTTGATATTACTGATAAATGTAGTTTTGACTCTAATAATGAGATTATATTAAATGTATATGATGGATCTGATCATAGTCATCAGGCTTGTGGTAAACAATGGGAAAATCCGGAAAGTATCTGGTTTACTGCTGCTTCCGGAATATGGCAAACAGTATGGTTGGAAAGAGTTCCAAATATTTATATAGATGATTTGAAAATCAAACCAGATGTTAGTATGGGGAATTTAAATCTTAATATTTCATTAAATAATAATGAAAATGTTGGGATAATAGTACAAGTAATTAAAAATGACAATGTCATTGCTGAATATCAGAGAACAGGGCAGGGTGAGATGAATATTCCTGCATATAACTATGAATTGTGGTCGCCAGATAAACCAAATCTCTATGACTTGAAAATAATTGTGAATAATTCAGCATGTAAAAATGATACAGTATCCAGTTATTTTGGGATGAGAAAAATTGAAATAAGACAGGATTTAGCAGGGATAACACGGATTTTTCTTAATGATCAACCACTGTTTCACCTTGGAACTTTGGATCAGGGATATTGGCCTGGCGGAGTTTATACTGCTCCTTCTGATGAAGCATTAAAATATGATATTGAATATACTAAAAGTTTAGGATTCAATATGATTCGTAAACATATCAAAGTGGAACCTGCACGTTGGTATTACTGGTGTGATAAAATCGGTATGATGGTTTGGCAGGATATGCCCAATATTACCTATAAATTTACAAATTATCTCACTGCTGATTCAAAAAGTCAGTTCAAACATGAACTTGGTGAAATGGTAAATGAACATTATAATTATCCATCAATTGTTTCATGGGTCATTTTTAATGAAAATTGGGGAGATCATAACACAGGTGCTCTGACAGATTATGTAAAAGAGATTGATCCAACAAGAGTTATAAATTCTCATAGCGGATGGGATATCGGTGGTGTTGACGAATATCATGGTGATATTAATGATATGCATGAATATACTGGTCCGGAATTGCCAAGAGTTGAGCAAAACAGGGCCGCAGTTTGTGGCGAATTTGGTGGACTTTGGAGAGAAGTAGAAGGTCATACATGGAGTGAACCGGAAGGAATTGGTTTTTCCACTGAAAGTTCTGCCAATGATTATTATACAGGAATTCTTGTTGATTCAATATTAGTTTTAAAAGAACAAGGATTGAGTGGTTCTGTGTATTGTGAAATAACAGATGTTGAAAGAGAATATGCTGGTTTTCTTACTTATGATAGAAAAGTGGAAAAATTTAATAGGTTTTCTATTTGGTTGAATAATAGGAAGATAACTGTTCTGCCCATTACAAGTACAGAAAATGATGATATTAATCCAGTTAAATATTCATTGGATCAAAATTATCCAAATCCATTTAATCCAGAGACAACAATTAAATATAATCTTCCTGAAAATACACATTTGAACTTATCTGTATATAATAGTTTGGGACAAAAAGTTGCAGACCTTTTCGATAATGAACAAAGAGCAGGAGTATATGAAATCAAATTTAATGGTAGAGATTTACATAGTGGAATTTATTTTTATACATTAAAAACTAAAAAATTCAAAGCAACAAATAAGATGTTGTTAATAAAATAGAAATAATGATTATGAATTATGTAAAGTTATGGAAAACAATGAAATGAAAAAAATAATAATATTATTCAGTATAATTTTGATGAGTTTTAGCATAATAAATGCAAATGATAGTACTTATACAAATCCGGTATTAGAACTTAATGGTGATATTGCTGATCCATCAGTTTTGAAATATGATGGAAAATATTATTTATATGCAACAAATATACTTTCTCATACTTATGGATATAAAGTTTATGAATCAACTGATCTTGTACATTGGGAAGATAAAGGTGATGCATTTAATAAAAATATTTCTGGCAATAGTTGGGGAAAAGAAAATTTTTGGGCTCCTGAAGTTGTAGAATATAATGGGTCTTTTTATATGATTTATAGTGCCAGGGCAGAAGATGGCATTTTAAAAATTGCTATAGCAAAATCGTCTGATCCTTTAGGACCTTTCATTAATGTAAAAGCTCCATTGTTTGAAAATGATCTTGAGTGTATTGATGGACATTTATTTATTGATGATGATAAATCTGTTTATGTTTTTTATACAAAAGATTGTTCTTCACATAAGGTAAATGGATATCCAACAAGTGAATCTTATGTAAGAAGTATAAATCTTAATTATATGGCAATGGGAACAGAATGTCTTGTTGCAACTCCATATCAAGAGTGGGAAAAACAAAGTAGTAATCCTATTTGGAATGAAGGACCTCATGTAATTAAACATAATGATATTTATTATCTAATGTATTCTGGAAATGCTTTTTTTCTTCCATCTTATGGATTAGGATGTGCAACAGCAACAAGTCCTTTGGGACCATATACAAAATATGAATCTAATCCAGTTCTTCACCAAAATCCCGAAATAGGAGCAACAGGTACAGGACACCATTGCATTGTAGAATCTCCTGATGGTACAGAATTATTTGTTGTCTATCATATCCATAAAGATTCAAATAATCCTCATGGCGGAAGAGCAATAAGTATCGATAGAATTCATTTTGATAGTAATGATAGTCTTATTGTAGATGGGCCAACAAAATCTCCTCAACCAATGCCAAGTTCAAATAATACAAGTATTGATAAAATCAATAATGAATTAATACCTGAAGAAATAAAAATTAACAAAATATATCCAAATCCATTTAATGGAAACTCAAAAATAAAATTTGATATTACAAAAGAAGCATTTATCAATATACAGATATTTGATAGTAGAGGAAATATTGTAAAATCATTACATAAAGGTAAAAAAATGCCAGGACAATATGAAACAGAATGGAATGGTAAAAATGATAATAATAAAAAAGTTCATTCTGGAATTTACTTTTGTAGTATTTCCAATAATAGACATATTAACACACAAAAAATGATTTATCTGAAATAGATTGGAATTAAGGAGAAATTCGCAATGAGAAATTTGATATTTTTTACACTTATTTTGATATTATCAGCCTGTAGCACAGGTGTTGAAAAATCAAAAGAACCGGGAGTTTTACGTATTACTCTTACTGCTGATCCATCAGATACAACTATTACGATTGTAAATAAAACATATCAACCTGATAGTACCAGTATAATGTACTTGAATATTTTTGAAGCAAAAGTATATAGTGATAGTAATTATGCCAAATTGGTACCTACTTTGGAAGATTTTCGAGATGATGGAAATTATTATAATATTATAAAAAGAGAAAATGATAATTATCAAACCTATACAATTTATGAATCCTATGTTCCACCAGGTGAATTTGATAAAATTCAATTTGGACTTACAGCTTCTATGTTATATATAGATGGATTTGGTATTCCGTTGCAATTGCCGGAAGATGAATCACTATTATTTGATTTAGATTTAGATTTTTTTGTAGAGGAAAATGACACTACTGAAATAAAATTACAAATAAAACCTCTTGAATCATTAGTTAGATATCGCGATACATATCTGTATAAAAGAGAAATTGAAGTTGTAAATATAAAACATTTAAAGTAAGGTTCTTTTTTTATGAAAAATAGAAATTTGATAATCAGATTATTGCTTATACTAACAATTTTGATTAGTTCAATATATGCAGGAAATACAGGAAAAGTTTCAGGATATATTATAGATTTTAAAACCCGTGAGCCATTATTGGGTGCAAATGTTATAGTAAAAGGTACAAGTTTAGGTGCTGCAACAGATGAAGAAGGACGATTTTATATCCTGCAAATTCCACCAGGAATTTATTCGATAGAAATAAATTATATTGGATATGCAAAAGTTACTGTAACAAATATAAAAATTCAGGTGGACTTAACAACACCTCTTAATGCAGAATTAAAACCTTCTTCCATGCAAACAGAAGAAGTTATTGTTGTTGCAAAAAAACCAATGATTCAGCATGATATTACTTCATCCAGAGAAAAAATGGATAGAAGTGAATTGGAAAAAGCTCCAGGTGTTGAAAGTGCTATGGATATGTTTCGATTAAATGGAGGAGCAATAATGAATGTACAGGCTCCTCAAATTATGATTGGACAAGGTATGCAGCTTCATGCACGAGATGAAAGTCTGAAAGATGTGCATATTCGAGGTGGTCGAGGTGGTGAGATTCTGTATATGGTAGATGGAATTCCTGTAAATCATCCAATTTATGGTGGTAGAAGTGTTTTGGATTTGAATATTAATGATGTCGATGAAATTGAATTAATTACAGGAGCATTTAATGCTGAATATGGTCAGGCACAATCAGGAGTAGTGAATATCACAACACGTTCAGGAAAAAGTTACTATTCAGGAAGTTTAGAATACAAAACAGATCATTATCATCCAATTGGTTTTACAAATGATATGGATTATGCTACTTTTCATTTTAGTGGACCAGGTTTGTTGAATAAATTTATTTTACCAAAAATTGGAATGAAATTGCCAGGTCAAACAAACTTTTTCATTTCTGGAAATGTAAACATAAATAATACTGAAAATAATAATGGTCGAATTAGAGATGATCTTAATGTTTTTGGATTAAATATCAAGGAAAGGCAAGATAATAAAGGAAATTTAAATGGAAAACTTGACTGGTATTCTCCAAATTCAAAGATTCATTTAACTTTTAGTTATCATGGAGCATGGAGTAAATGGACCAGATTTGATTGGTTATGGAAAGAAAATCCTGATAATATGGTGAAATATAGTCGAACAAATCATCATTATGCTTTCAAATTTAATCATACATTATCAAAGTCAACTTTTTATAATTTAAATGTCGGATATTTGAATGTTATTTATAATGAATCTATGAATGGAAAAAGTCCGGATGAATTTTGGAGTTTTTTAGCTGATACAAATTCTGTCGAATTAGGATATAATGATTGGGAATCAAATTTTGCTGGAAGTGAACCTTATGATGTATTTACAAATATTGAATCACCAAATAGAGACGAAGTAACAGGATTTTTTACTCCAAACTCTTATGAAACTGTTTGGCGTGATGATGATACAAAGACATTATCTTTGATTGGAAATCTTACATCACAAATAAATTTTAGGCACAAGATAAAAACAGGGTTTGAATTTCAAATAAATAGTCTGCAATATACAGATATTCAAGATGGCGGTGTAGTATTATCAAATTACGGAAGAAGTAAATATGGACAAACCAATTCAAATGAGATGGT
Source organism: Fidelibacterota bacterium (assembly GCA_029939785.1). Lineage (GTDB taxonomy): Bacteria > Fidelibacterota > UBA2242 > UBA2242 > JAFGTP01 > JAOZSG01. The sequence continues at coordinate 14,537 of JAOZSG010000011.1, forward strand.
AATTGCTCCTCCAGGTCCTTATCCGGAATTTGGTCAAAATAGATGGGTATTTGATGTAAAACCTACAATAGGTGCTTTTTATATTCAGGATAAATATGAGTTAGAGAGTCTGATTATTAATGCTGGTATTAGAATGGATATGTTTTGGCCTGGAAGTAGTGTATTTGAAGATGATTATAAAGAACAATGGGTCGCAGCCACAGGAATGAAAGCTAATTGGGAAAAAATGAAATATTCTGTTAGTCCAAGATTTGGAATATCCTTTCCCATTTCTGTGAAAACAAAATTATTTTTTTCCTATGGATATTTCACTCAATTACCAGAATTACAATTTGTTTATCGTGATCCTTATTCAGGTGGATTTACTGGAAATCCGGGACTTGGATATGAAAAAACTATTTTATATGAATATGGGTTTAAACAACAATTATTTACAAATTGGGCAATTGATTTAAAAGCTTATGCAAAAGATATAAATAATACTGTAGGTACGACAAGATTACTTGGTGCTTCAGGTATTCCTGTATCACTATATGATAACAAAGGCTATGGAAGAGCAAGAGGTATTGAATTTAAAGTACTTAAACAACAATCTGGATATATTTCAGGAAATGCTACATATATAATTCAATGGGCAAAAGGGTATTCATCATCTGCTTTTGAAGATTATATTCGTTCTTTGAGTAGTTTTCCAAATCCTATTCGAGAGAGAAGAACAAGTTGGGATGTTCGTAATCAGATAGTATTTCAAGCAAATATTTCTGTGCCGAAGAGTAAGGCATTAAGTCTTTTTGGATTTACACTACCTTCTAATTGGAATGCTACCATTCTATCAAATTTTGCATCTGGAAATCCATATACTGCTGGTACCAATAATATTTTGGAATTACAAAAAACTGAGAATAATGAAAGCGGTCCTTATATCACAACAACTGACATTAAAATTAATAAATGGTTCGTGCTAAAGAATGGAATGAAAATTTCATTGTCTTTTGATATTTTTAATATTTTTAATAATAATAATGTAAACCTGGGTTGGGGATTTAATACCTGGACAGGTAAACCTTTTCAATATGGTGATAATATTAATAATCTAAAAGAAATGTATAGTTGGTATAATTTGTATAATATGTTAGATCCAAGACAATTTTCTATGGGCAGATATGCAAAAATTGGATTGAAATTTGATTTTTAATAAATATAAAGCAATGGATTTAAAAATGAAAAAAAATATAATTCTTCTGATAATATTAAACTTAATATTTACAAGCTGGTTATTTAGTTATGAAAGACCTGGTAGTACAGATGCTGCATTTTTACTGATTGGTGTTTCACCGCGGGCTATGGCTATGAGTGATGCCTATATTTCTGTTGCTGAGGGAGCCGAAGCCCTATATTATAATCCAGCAGCTACTGCAAATTTTAATGGTACAAAAATGATATTTACCCATACTGAATGGTTTGCAAATATCAATAATAATTTCGCAGCTATCACTCGAAATTATGGAAATATCGGAGCTTTTGGTCTGATGTTTTCAAATTTTGTGACAGATGAAATGAATGTAAGAACTCCTTTACAACCAGAGGGAACTGGCGAAACTTTTTTTAGTGGAAGTTTTCGACTTGGTGGAACTTATGCCCGACGAATGACTGACCATGTGTCTTTTGGAGCATCATTTAATTATATTTATTCCTCTCTTTATAAAAATTTAAATGAGAGTGCATATTCAACTGATATTGCAGTGTTATATCGAACTAATGTCAGGAATTTTAATTTTGGAATGAAAATTGAACATTTTGGTTCAGAAATGAAATATGTTGATGAAGCATATCCATTACCTACAAATTTTCAGTTTGGGTTATCTTTTAATGCTCTTGAAAAAGATAATTATGTATTATTATTATCATCGGTTGCAAAGAAACCAAATGACGGTGATCCTCTTGGTGCCTTTGGAGCAGAGTTTAATTGGAATAATCTTCTATTTTTACGTGGCGGTTATCAATTAAACGACGCTGTAAAAACATACTCTTTGGGTTTTGGGATCACAATGAATATTCTTGGGAATAACTATAAAATTGACTATTCGCTAAATGATTATAAAATTCTTGGTCATATACATACTTTTGGTGTTTCTGTGGGGAGATAGTTTGATAGGCTGTAGGTTGATAGGCTGTAGGTTG